>NZ_JBRILT010000071.1:0-15695 GCF_052977065.1 Shewanella sp. 125m-1 | reverse complement strand
ATCAGACAAACATCAGTCCCTGATACCCATTCAACCTTTTATCCAAATATCAAGCTCATGTAAGCGGAGAAGAGCCCCAAAACTAAGCCTGAACTAATCCCAAAACTAAGTCAGAAATTAACCAGCCATTAGCATATTAAAACTTTAAAAGTATAGACACTTAACGCAAAGCTAATCTGTCACCAGCTAATGTTAGTCATGAAAACAGCTAATAGCGCAGGAGCTATTGCTCGGCTATTTGCATATGAAACCGTTACTTTTTATAGGCTATAAATATGCTAAAAAGATAGCCCAAGCGAAACAGGTTTTATTGAAACAAAAATGCCGAGGTCTACACCTCGGCATTTAACACGCTATCAATTCATACTTTATCAGCAGATAGCTATCGGCTAGAGCTCTGTAAGCTAGAGAGCCATAAGCTAGCGATTAATCACACAGGCAATAACTCGCCAGACAAGCTACAACCCATTGGGTCAATCTGCCTTTTTATACTCAGTATAAGCCTCACCTTCACTCAACCATTTAGGTGCTGGAGCCCCTTTTAAGTAATGGTCGAAATATTCCATCATGCGAATACTGTAGTCGAGTTTATTGGGGTATTTTTTCAGGTGATGAGGCTCATCTTCATACTGCAAGAACACCACATCTTTACCCGCTCGGCGCATCGCTAAATACAGCTCAACCCCCTGCTCCCAGGGCACCGCATCATCTTTATCACCAAACATAATCATCATCGGTGTTTTAATGCGTTCAACATAAAATACCGGAGAGTTCTCTATATACTTTTGTGGTAACTTAAATAAACTTTCTCCAATACGACTTTGGCCTGTTTCATACTGAAACTGTCTTGCTAAGCCACTACCGTGGCGAATACCGCTATAAGCACTCGTCATATTCGACACTGGCGCACCTGTAACTGCAGCCTTAAAGATATTCGTTTTTGTCACCGCAAATGCTGTTTGATACCCCCCCCAAGAGTGACCTTGAATACCGACAGCCTTTGGATCGGCAATTCCGATATCAATCAAGTGCTGCACACCTGAGGTCAATGCTTGTACTGATGAGTCACCAGGGTAACCCACTTCGAAGCGAATATCCGGTAAGAATACTGCGTAGCCATTATCAGCAAACCAAGCAAAATTGGGACGATGATTAATCTTCATCTGCGGGAAAGCGTGTAATCTATCACTCATAAAGCGATAAAAATAAACCAACACCGGATAACGTTTTCCTTCAACGTAATTTGTCGGCTTAATCAATACACCATCAAGTGGTTTACCGTCACCATTAGTCCACTGTACGAGTTCTGATTGACTCCAATTAAAAGCTTCACGCTGCTTATCGAAGTTTGTTTGACGAGTCGCATCTTGCACGGAGTCATAACTGGCACTATAAAGATCGGGGAACAGATCATACTGCTCCTTTGAATACACAATCGTCTTAGCATCTTTACTGCGTGCGAGTAGCTTTAGCTTATAATCCCCCTTCATTAATGGCGAAACCCCCGCCACACCAACTTGAGCTTGATAAAAGCCATCGCCTTTAGTGATATCACTGTAACCCTGCAGCAGCACTTTTTCATCACTATTTAGCACACTTGGATAGTCTTTATCTTTCACCAGTCCAGTGACTCGATATTGAACACCTTGCTTACGGCCTTCACCAGCGGTTAACGTAAATGCCTCATGGGAGGCCGTATTAACCTGCCAAATATCAAATTTGTCATAGAGCAATAATCCACTGTCGCCGCTAATCCATGGTCCTAAGCCATAACTTGGAGCGTTTGATGGGTAGTCATGATCTTCATTCGCAAACGAAACCCCCAAGCTTTTAGTGATATTCGTACGTCTATCCTGCGCTATTTCATATAAAAAGACGTTGCCGTGTAAGTAATATGAGACAAACTTCTCACCCGGTGACAATTCAGGTTCATCAGAGCTACTTTGCTGAGTTAATAGCGGGATCTTGCGGCCAGTATTGAGATCGACCAAGTAAAAGTCACGATAGAAACCTGCCCAGGTAATCATCTTGCGATACGGCAGATCTGAACTTGCGAGCGCAAAGCGTTGTTGTTGCTGCACCTCAACATCGGGAACGCTCAGGTCGCCAAGCTGCACAAGGTTGTTACCATTAACATGTAATACCGCTAAATAAGTGCGCTTCAACTCTTTTTTATACTGCTTCACTTCATGGGGTTTAATGCGAGGGTCGTCACCATGCCAGACCCTTAATTCGCGGTTAGCGGTAATCACATCTTTATCAAATAGATCCGCCTGGCTTTCAACTTTAGCAATGTCTAACTGCTGACTCACCTGTGGTACACGACCGAAAAACAAACGTTGGCTATCATCAGAGAATCGCAAATCCGCGTAACGATTCAAGGTCCATTCGGCAGCTTGAGGCGCCAAAGTCACCTTGTTATTTTCAAGGTTTAACAATGAGAGTTGATATTCTCGACCATAAGGGGCTGCATTAACGTCGCCATAGGTATAGCCTAAATACTTACCGTCGTTACTTAATGCAATTGAACCAAGTTGTTGCTGTTTTAAACTCTGTACAATCGATGCGGTATTGTCAGCAAGTTTAACCAGTCTTAGTTCATGCTTATTCGTTTCAATATTATTTATCGCTAAAGCGAAATGCATACCTGACTTATCAAAATTAAGTGCGGTAACATCTTTAAAACTTATTGATTTCAGATTGTTAAGTGATACCAACTCAACAAGTGAGCCTTTATCATAATCATCAACTTTTAGCTCTTTGTGACCGTTTTCAGGTTTATCAGCTGATTTGTCATCTTTTTTGCTTTCATCAGCTTCAAACCAAATCGCTAAATGGCTACCCGTCTCGTTGAATTCAAAGGATTTAACACCTTTGTAACGTATCTCTTTGCCCGTTGTGGTATCTAACAAAACTAATCCAGGCTTAAGTTTCTTTTTAGCTTTCTTGGTCGCTTGTTCTGAATCAAGTAAAGGCACCGCATCAACAAATGCTACAAATCGGCCGTCATGACTAATTTTTGGCTTGCTGCCACCTTGTACACTAAACTGTTTATTTGCAATTAAGCTGTTAACTAAACCGTAGCTATCGCCACGATCCGGTGCGACTTCAACCGCAAGTATATTGCCCACATCTGAAAGAATAGGCTTTTTAAGCGATTCGAATCGCATGATATCGTCGGGGGTGATGCTATTTGTGGCCGCCATCAAGTTTGCAGACAGCAAGCTTGTCGATAATAGCAATAATGACTTTATAGGTAGTGACTTCAAGGTCTTCCTCATTATTATTTTAGTAGACTAAAGTAGACTTTTTAACCTTCTAACGAACAATCATCGTCATAAGCAGTTATTTATGCAAGTTACCCTACAGAAAAAAACGTGAGATTGCTCACTATTTACTGTGAAAGTTGTTTAAAAGTGTTTAAAATACGTCGAATAAAAAGAAAATAAATTAAAGTTACTTTCCGTGTCCTAAGACATGGTTACACAATTGCAGTAACGCCTAACCTTGGTAGGACTATCCATGACAAAAAGAACTATAACCGTAATCCCTGGTGATGGGATTGGCCCAAGCATTATCGATTCAGCACTAAAAATCCTTGATAAAGCAGGTTGTGATTTTGAGTATGAGTTTGCAGATGCGGGTTTGGTTGCATTAGAAAAGCACGGTGAATTATTACCTCAGCGTACCTTAGAACTTATCGAAAAGAACCGCATTACTCTCAAAGGCCCGCTAACTACACCGGTTGGAGAAGGCTTTACCTCTATTAACGTTAGCCTGCGTAAGCAATTTAGCCTTTATGCAAACGTACGCCCTGTTCTATCTTTCAAGGGGACTCAGGCTCGTTATGACAATATCGATATCATTACTGTTCGTGAAAATACTGAAGGTATGTACTCAGGATTAGGTCAAACCGTATCTGAGGACGGCGCCACTGCCGAAGCGACCAGTATTATTACTCGTCAAGGCGCAGAGCAGATCACCACATTTGCTTATGAGCTTGCACGTAAAGAAGGCCGTAAAAAGGTGACTATCGTTCATAAAGCGAACATCATGAAGTCAACGTCAGGTTTATTCTTGAAAGTCGCCCGTGAAGTTAGCTTGCGCTACCCTGACATCACGACTGAAGAGATGATTGTTGATGCAACCTGCATGAAGCTGGTCATGAACCCAGAAAACTTCGATGTCATTGTTACTACTAACCTATTTGGTGACATTTTATCGGATCTTTGTGCAGGTCTTGTTGGTGGTCTAGGTATGGCACCTGGTGCAAACATAGGTAGCGACGCCGCTATTTTTGAAGCTGTACACGGCAGTGCACCTGATATCGCAGGTAAGAACCTAGCCAACCCGACTTCTGTCGTCCTAGCGTCAATTCAGATGCTTGAGTACTTGGGCATGTCTGATAAAGCTGAGCTAATTCGCGCAGCAATCACTGCAGTCATCGAAGAAGGCGATCGTACCACTCGCGATCTTGGTGGTACTCACGGCACGACTGACTTCACTCAGGCTGTGATTGAACGTCTATCTTAATCTGCTTTAACCTGCAGTATTAAAAAGGCCCCATGTTTGCACATGGGGCCTTTTTTTATGCTTTCTGCATCAGCCTAGCCTGGAGCTAGACTAACAGTTAACTGGTTACCAAGGTTGATTTGGTCGCAAGCAAAGGTGAACCGTCACTTCATCACGGTCGTGGTATAAATGCTTAGCAGCAATAGAGAAATCATCAACACCGTTTTCTTTTAAGATCTCATCCATCGTCGCCAAAATCGTCGACACTTCTTTATAACGTGCTTTCATAGGCAATTTTAAGTTGAAGATAGATTCTTTAAACCAACCGTTAATCGCCCATGCTTCGATAAGCTCAGCTACGCGAGATGGCTTTTCAATCATGTCACACACAAGCCAAGTGATGTTCTTTCTTGGGGGCTCGAATCTGAATCCATCAGCTTGGTAATGTTTTACCTGTCCAGTATTCATCAAACCTTCATCCATTGGGCCGTTATCGACAGCCGCAACAAACATACCGCGTCTCACAAGCTGATATGTCCAACCACCAGGGCAAGCACCAAGATCCACCGCTTTCATACCACTGCTTAAGCGAGTTTCTTGCTCTTCTTTAGGGATGAAGTGAATAAATGCTTCATCAAGCTTTAGGGTCGAACGACTCGGCGCGTCGGATGCAATCTTAAGTCTTGGGATCCCCATGAAATAAGGCGAGCTGTTATTACTCAGTGAATAACCCACATAAGCCTGGCCTGATGCGACAAAACACACATGAATAATAGGACGCTTTGGGTTTTCTTTTTCAAGCAGTGTGCCCGACTTTTTCAATGCCTGTCTAAGCGGTACGGTAAACTTACGGCAGAAGTTAGATAGCTCTTTAGCTTCGTTCGTATCAGGCGTTTCAACGCGCAATTCACCCGCTTTATTGACCTGTGTTAACGCTTCAACAATCGGACTGATTCTATCTTGTTCAGGTAAGCCTTTTAGTAACTCTTTTGCAGCAAACATCTGCCGAGCAAAAATAAGTGAGTCCAGACTGATGTTTTTAGCTAAAACTTCAGCATCGCCGGCTTGGAAGCACTGAAAAATGACATAAGCATCATTGGTGTTGGTTTTTACAAATCCACCAATATCAAGCTCAGCCGCACGCACTTGGATCTCAGCTGCGCAATCTTTTTCATAACCAGCACGGCAAAATAAAAATAGGTTTATCATTGAATTTCCTGAAGATAAAAATAATATCAATCAAAGTCTCATTATAAAAACGACACTTGGCTTCAAAGCATAGCGCTTAAAACAGCCAACGTATTTGAATAATTGATACAAAAAAGCGGCCAACAAAGTTGTTGCCCGCTATTTTACACTGTTCAAGCTTAGCTGTGTACTGTCTAAAATTTAATATCGCTACTCGGGTTGACTACATGACTTGAGTACGCTCTATTTTCTTGCAAACACCCCAGTTAAAAACGCCGCAGTTAATCCAGCTCTTTGACTCGATTACGCCAAACAGCCAGCGCAATAAACAACCAACCAAGTAGGAAACAAACACCCCCTATTGGCGTGACAGGCCCAGTCCATTTTGCACCGATTAATGCGTATAAATATAGCGACCCCGAAAACAACACCATACCGGCGATAAACAGATAACCCGCCCAATCCAGCAAACGAGACTTAATCCAGTGTCCCGAAAAAGCCACCACGATAAGTGCGAAGGTATGATAAAACTGATATTCGACACCTAAATTAAAGATGGCAATTAAGTCTGCTGGCGCCACATTTTTCAGTCCGTGTGCACCAAAAGCACCTAATGCCACAGCGATGAAACCACTTAATGCTGCAAGCAGCAAAAATCCATTACGCATTTAACCTCCCAAACGGTTACAGTCAACTTTCATCAATGCCACTTTGAGTGCCATATTCAAGTCGTGCATTGCCCATTATTATTTTGCAATAAACCTATTGATAAGCGAGATAGCTTGTTCCAGATTAGCTGCTAAGGTAGTCCCTGACGACTTGCGCGGTTTAAAACCATGATCGCCATCAATTAACCAATGCAATTGAACCTTATTCATTATCGGCCAAGTTTCAACCAAGCCTTTGTGCCCAAATTTATCACGCTCGCCCTGGATCACCATAATAGGGGCCGAACAATTCTCTATAGGCGCTAAACGCGGTTCACCGCCACTGAGTGGAATAAAGGGGTAACCTAAACACACCACACCATCAACCTCTAGGCTCTCGGCCAAGATTGTCGACATGCGCCCACCCATGGATTTACCCACTAAGTAGACTTTATTAGGCTTAAATTGCTGTTTTAGAATACTAAGCTGCTGTGCATAATCGGCGATAAGCTTTGGTGCTCTATCGGGCGGACGACGTTTACCGTCAATGGCATTGGCGCGCATGTAAGGAAAGTTAAATCGCACGATACGCGCGCCACTCTCGGCTAAACCTTTGGCCATGGCCGTCATAAACTCATGGCGCATGTTTGCCCCTGCACCATGAGCCAATACGATCAGCGTGTCACTGTTTGCACTATTGCTACTGGGCTCCTCAACCAGATACTGACTGGCATCAAAAACGAACTCCTCGTGTTTCTCGTGAATTAAGCTCGCAACAGCCTCAGCTAGCACACCCTCTAAATACGCTTGCTTTAACTTATCCTGTAAGCAGCTCACTACGAGTCTCCTCTTCGAACATATCAAGCATCCACTCTCTAAAGGCCGCAACCTTACCTATCTCGGCATGGTTTTGCTGGCACACTAGATAATATGCATTCTTACTGACTAAAACTTCAGGGAATGGACAGACCAAACGACCCGCTTTGATATCTGGCCTTGCCAGCACACTGTAGCCTAGCGCCACGCCTTGCCCGTGAGCAGCCGCCTGTAACACTAGTGAAGAGTGACTAAATATCGGTCCCTGGTTCACATTAATATCAGTAATTCCACATTGCCTAAACCAAGCCAGCCAATCTTGGCGGCTAGAGTCATGCAATAAGGTATGATTTTTAAGATCGCTCGGCTTCTCTAGCGGCTTAGGACCATTCAATAATAAGGGGGAACAAACCGGAATTAGCACTTCGTTTCGAAGCTTATCGGCGCGCATACCAGGCCAGTTGCCCATGCCGTAATAAATGGCCACATCAACATCATCGGTGAGTGAACCATCCTCATCATCAACCGCTTTAATCCTTACGTCAATTTCAGGATTTTTCTCGCTAAATTTAGCCAGCCGAGGCACTAACCATTGAATAGCAAAGCTAGGCGAGGTGGCTACTGTAAGCGAACCGATGGCGCTTCGGGCTAACAATCTGTCAGTCGCATCGGCAAGCTGAGTAAAGATATCTTTAATGTCGAGAAAGTAGCTTTGTCCCTCCTCGGTTAACAGCAATGAACGGTTCTTACGACGGAACAGTTTTAATCCAAGATACTCTTCTAATGCTTTAATTTGATGACTCACTGCTGCCTGAGTAACAAACAATTCTTCAGCTGCTCGAGTAAAGCTTAAATGCCTAGCTGCAGCCTCAAATGCCTTTACAGCATTTAGGGGAGGTAATCGTCTTGCCATAGTGATCTGGATCCCGATTTTTAATTAGTTTTTCTAATGCGCATTGTTACATTTTATCGTTTGTAAAGGCCAGTCTTTTTGTTCAAAATCTGCCCCAACGAAATGATACTAGTTGGACAACCTCTACGACGTAATGGGGCGTGTCTAACAACCCAAATTTTAGCCTGGAGGCTACCGCGTATGTTAAACCTTAAATCAGTATTTGTTCTTGCCATTCTCAGCGTGTCGGCATCTGTAAGCGCTGATGAAATCAGCATCGATACCAAAGATATTGAAGCGACATTAACAGCTAACTTAGCAGAAAGCATGGAATTAATGCAGGCGCAGCTAACCTCTGAGCTTGATACAATGCTAGTTACTGATGAACAGAAGAAGAACGAAGAAGCCACTGCGCAGCTAATATTAGCTGATTAGTTTTGCTGTAACGACTTCAATGTTAAAAACCACCTATTCGGTGGTTTTTTTGTGTCCGTAAATTGTGATTTAGTGAACATTGAGCACAAAAAAGGCGACTTACTTAAGTCGCCTTTGCAATACCTACGCTAATAGGCGCTCATAGCGCCCAGCTTAAGGACGGTAAACCTTAACATTGGTGTAACCTTGTTCTTGCAGATAAAGGGCCTGTAGCTTACTCATGACCCCACGGTCACAATAAAGCAGGTAGCTCTTCTCTTTATCTAAGTCAGCAAACTGAGTTGCTAACTTATAAAAAGGAATCGGCTTAACTTCTACACCCTCAATGTCCAGCGGAGATTTCTCTTCCTCTTCAGGAGCACGGACGTCGATAATAATTTCATTCGCGTTAATCGCATCAACGGTTTCTGTTTCAGTGATCTTAGTATCCATCTGTGCAGCAATCTCCCTA
The DNA here is from genome assembly GCF_052977065.1 of Shewanella sp. 125m-1. NCBI lineage: Bacteria > Pseudomonadati > Pseudomonadota > Gammaproteobacteria > Alteromonadales > Shewanellaceae > Shewanella > Shewanella sp. 125m-1. The sequence goes on along the minus strand of NZ_JBRILT010000071.1, from coordinate 6,754 downwards.
ATATCGATAATTTCAGCATCGGCAATCACGCGATCAAGTAGGTCTTCAGAGAATTTAGCCTCTTCTGCTTCAACTTTAGATAAAACAGCTTTTACCGTTGGCTTTTGCGAAATTACGCCACAATATTCAGGGATCGACTTAGCAAAATCTTCGGTTCCGATCTGACGGCTAATGTTGATGATATCTTGCTTATCCATGGCGATAAGTGGACGTAAGATTAACTGCTCAGTACAGCGGTCAATCACGTTCAAGTTAGTCAATGTTTGGCTAGATACCTGGCCCATTGCTTCACCCGTCACCAATGCTTGAATACCCATTTTTTGTGCTACACGTGTTGCTGCACGCATCATCATACGCTTTAAGATAACGCCCATTTGACCGTTGTCTATACGCTCAAGAGTTTCTTGAACTACTGGGTCAAACGGTACAGAGATAAATTTAACTTTATGCGACTCGCCGTATTTCTGCCATAAGTGATAAGCCACCTGTTTAACACCAATTTCGTGTTGGTCGCCACCTAAGTTGAAGAAACAGTAATGAGTACGTGAGCCACGCTTAATGAACATGTAGCTCGACACACCTGAATCGAAACCACCTGAAATAAGTGATAACACGTCCTCTTGCGTCGCCATAGGGAAACCGCCAAGACCTTCAATACGCTTATCAATAATGTAGAGATTGTCATTATCAATCTCTAGATGCACTGTCATATCAGGATTTTTTAAACGAACGCCTGCCGCCTCAGTAAACTGATTGAGTCCACCACCCACATAGCGTTCAACTTCAATCGAATTAAACTCATGCTTACCCGCACGTTTTACACGTACACAAAACGTCTTACCTGCTAGTTGCTCTTTATAAGCAACTAAAGTTTGTTGGTAGATGTCATCAACAGAAGTAAAGGTACTCACATTCACTTGCAATACATGTGCAATACCTGGAATACAGGCTAAACGTTCGCCAAATGCTTCAACCAGATCAGGCCTATCATCTGGTACCATCACCATGATTTTATCCCACTGGCGTTGTACTTTGGCAGACTCATCTACTTTTTTAAGTACGTTACGAATGTTGGTCTCAAGCATTTTGGTAAAGCGCATTCTTACCGGCTTGCTTTTCATCATGATTTCAGGAAACAGTTTTACGATAAATTTCATTGGTCTTCCGCGAGGTGGTATTTAAACAGCAATTTACCGATTATAACAAGATCACATGGCAATTGCGTATATCCAATCTCAGTTTGTCTCAACAAAACCGTAAATTTTCGCATTATATATCGATTCTGGGTGTTTTTTGGCAAACCCACACAAGGGTGATGATGATTGAGTGGTTGTTCTCTTGTGAAGTGATCCAGCGCAAACATTGCCAAACAAAAACAGGTAAGCGAGTCACCTCGATTACCTGTTTTGTCATAGCGAGAACCTAGATTATTTACCCACTTGGATCTCTGCCGACTCCTTAGCTTTACCCTGCTCTATCGCGATCTCGACACGTCTATTTCGGGCTCGATTCGCATTTGAGTTGTTTTCAACTAATGGATCTGATGAGGCCATACCAACCACTTTCATACGCTGCTGGTCAAAACCCTTTACTCGAATAAGTTCATGGGCAACCGCGACTGCACGTTTGCTCGAAAGATCCCAGTTAGAGCTATAAAGTTCATTGGAGATATTCCAGTTATCGGTATGCCCCGACACAGTAACAATCCCTGGCACATCCTTTAGTAATTCACCAACACGACGCACTACCGGTTTAAATCTAGGTTGTAAGAACCCCGAACCTGAAGCAAACGATCCCTTTTCACGAATACGGATAATGATTTGTTGGCCTAGGGATTCAATTTCTATCGCCCCGTCAACAATCTCTTTATTGAGCTCCTGTGCCATCTTCTTGACTTGCTCATTGATCTTATCTTGAGCAGATGCTTGAGTCTTAGTGGACTCCGTTTCTGATTTCGCTGCAGATTCAGCCTTAGCTTCTGCCTCACTTTGCTCGACAGCCGTAGCCGATGCTTGACCACCACGCTGCTCTCCGCGTTGTTGCTGAATACCACCAGCACTTGAGTCTTCCCCCTCTTGAAATTCAAGCATAGGTTCAGTCATTTCATTGGTTTGCTGATTAATAATCTCAATGGGGGTCGGTTCTGGCTTGCCTGGGCGAAACTCTAATGCAATAACCGAAGTGCCCTTTGGAATATCTTTCACTTCGACTTTATTTTGTACACCAAAGGCGTATTTCATCGATCCGGCAATCTGCTTGAACTTCATGACATCCATTTCAGAAAATGCCAGCAGTAATACGAAAAAACACATCAGTAATGACATTAAGTCGGCAAAGGTTGCCAACCAAAGGGGGGCCCCTGGTGGCGGGCAATCACATTTGGCTTTTTTAGCCATCTGCTTACGCTCCGTCCAAGGTGTCTATTTTTCTCGACTTTTCAGTAAGGTAATTCTTTAAAAACCCTTCAATCACCCGTGGATTTTGTCCATCTTGAATAGCCAATACCGCATCCATAATCAAGTTACGGTTTAGCATCTCTTCATTCATCCGTAGTGATAACTTATCAGCAATAGGGATAGCAATCATGTTAGCCACAACCGCACCGTACAAGGTGGTCAGTAGTGCGACCGCCATCGCAGGGCCAATAGATTTTGGGTCATCCATATTAGATAACATGCCCACTAGACCGATAAGGGTACCGATCATGCCCATGGCTGGAGCGACATCGCCGATAGACTTAAAAATACCAATGCCTGTTCTATGGCGCTCTTCAGTCAACGCGATATCTTTTTCTAACGCATCTCGCACCACATCGCCATCATGGCCATCGACCAACATGTCGATCGCTTTTTGCATAAAACTATTACTGATCTCGGCTTCTTCCAATGCCAAAAATCCGCCCTTACGTGCAGCGTCTGCCATGGAGATTGATTGCTCAATCAGATCTTCTGGCTTATCTAGTTTGAAGATAAACGCTTTACCGGCAATTTTTGCTGAACCTAAGAATTGCTTAAGATTGTATTTCATCATCACGACGAACAATGAGCCTATCATCACAATAAGAATCGAGGGCACGTTGATAAAAATACCTATGCCGCCACCACTGACCATCGCCATAATAACGAAGGCAAATGCGCCAATAAGTCCAATTAGGGTTGCTAAATCCAAAACCGCTCCTCAAATACCGAACAAAATACTGCTTGTCTGCAGTCTCAAATGCAAATGGCTACATAGGGTGCCAAGAATAAATTAAGTCGCTAAAATATTACGCCTTTGCTGTCACGGCAAGCGACAAGTCACCAAACAATTCAATAAGCGTCATATTTTCAGCATTTCAACATATATAACGACCAAAAAATGGATCTCTTGAGCGATATTTCCAGCAAATGTGGCGCGGTTTCCGTTAAAATACCCTTTCACTCGCAGGATAGTGCCAAAGCCTCCCGATATGTCTCTTGATCTATTATCTGTTGGCTCACGTATGTTTTACTCACTATGAAAGCATGTTTGTTGTTGAAAGCGTGCTTTTGCGCAAATTGTCAACAGCTTAATTTGACCCATGTGCCCTGCTGATATACTTTGTGTACCGCTTATTTTCTAGGAATGATCATCGTGGCAAAAAAACCAGAAAATCTCTCATTTGAAGATTCACTTTCCGAGCTAGAAAAAATCGTCACCGACTTAGAGCACGGCGATATCGATCTCGATGATGCCTTAAAGCAATTCGAACGCGGGATAAAGCTTGTGCGAAATAGCCAAAGCAAATTAGAAAATGCTCAGCAAAAGGTCGCAGTGTTAATGCAAGAAGAGGGTGTAGACACTCTCAAACCTTATGATATCGAGGGTGAGTAATTGTTAGTAGAGTCACTTAAGCGATACCAGCAGCGCAGCAACCAACAGCTTGAATTACGTATCGATTCACTCGACAATATTGATCTGCAGCTTAAAGCAGCAATGAAGCATGGTGCGTTGATTGGTGGCAAGCGTATTAGACCGTTTTTGGTTTATGCTGTCGGCGACATGTTAGGTGTTAAACTGACAACACTGGACTCTTGTGCTGCGGCAGTCGAATGTATTCACGCTTACTCACTGATCCATGACGATCTACCTGCAATGGATAACGATGCATTGCGACGTGGTCAACCCACTGTACACATTGCTTTTGATGAAGCCACTGCCATATTAGCAGGCGATGCACTACAAGCTCTTGCTTTTGAAATCATCAGCGACCCCATTGAAAACATTACTCCATCACAGAATTTAGCCATGGTTAAAGCCTTAGCTAACGCCTCTGGGTATAGTGGTATGTGTGGTGGTCAAGCGATGGACTTAAGCGCCACAAACAAGCAGATTGAATTAGCCACCTTAATAAAGCTTCACAAACTAAAAACCGGTGCCCTTATTCGCTGTGCAGTTGAGTTTGCCATTATCGCCGCAAAAGTCGATGAGCAAGAACGTCAAGCATTACTCGATTTTGCTGATGCTATAGGCCTAGCTTTTCAAGTACAAGATGACGTGCTCGATATTATCGCTAGCACCGAAGAGCTTGGAAAGCCGCAAGGTTCCGATACAGATTCAAACAAAAGTACCTATCCTAAGTTACTTGGATTAGAGGGCGCCCAAAAAACTGCTTCAAGTTTGATTGAGGACGCACTATCAGCGCTGGCCAAATTACCATACAATAGCCAGCTAATTGCAGAATTCGCCCGTTATATCATTGAGCGAAGAGTTTAATAAAGAGACAAAGAATCTCGATATGAGTTTTGATATTTCTCAATTCCCTGTGCTTGCACAGGCTAATACCCCAGATGAGCTAAGACAGCTCCCTCAAGCAGTGTTGCCACAATTGGCAGACGAACTTAGAGGTTTCTTACTGAAGTCTGTGGGTAAATCAAGCGGTCACTTCGCATCGGGTCTCGGCACGGTGGAACTTACCGTGGCACTTCACTATGTGTACAACACCCCATTTGACAGACTAGTTTGGGATGTAGGCCACCAAGCCTATCCACACAAGATCTTAACTGGACGACGTGAAAAGATGCATACCATACGCCAAAAAGGCGGTGTGCACCCATTCCCATGGCGCGAAGAAAGTGAATACGACACCTTTAGTGTGGGTCACTCAGGCACTTCTATCAGTGCCGCTCTTGCTATGGCCGTCGCTGCGGAAAAAGAGCAAGCTGGTCGTAAAGTGGTTGCCGTTATCGGTGACGGCGCAATGACCGGCGGCATGGTATTTGAAGCCATGAACCACGCGGGCGACTTACATAACGACATGCTGGTCGTGCTCAACGACAACGAGATGTCTATCTCAGAAAACGTTGGCGCACTCAATAACCACTTAGCTCAGCTGATGTCAGGTCGTTTCTATACCACCATACGAGAAAGCAGCAAGAAAGTGCTTAAGGGTATGCCGGTTATCAAAGAGATGGCTAAGCGCACCGAAGAGCACCTTAAAGGCATGGTGGTTCCTGGTACGTTATTTGAAGAGCTAGGGTTTAACTATATTGGCCCAATTGATGGCCATGATGTTGATGCGCTGGTTGAGACGATGCGCAATATGCGCAACCTAAAAGGTCCACAGATTTTGCATATCATGACTAAGAAAGGTCGTGGTTATGAGCCAGCAGAAAAAGATCCTATTGGTTGGCATGCAGTGCCTAAGTTTGATCCTTCAACCTTCGAAAAACCAGCAGCTAAACCATGCGACCCAACCTTCTCAGAAGTGTTTGGTAAGTGGCTTTGTGATATTGCTGAAAAAGATGAAAAGGTACTGGGTATTACACCAGCGATGCGCGAAGGTTCAGGTATGGTTGAGTTTTCTCAGCGCTTCCCTAAGCAGTATTTCGATGCAGCGATTGCCGAGCAACATGCGGTAACCTTTGGAGCGGGTTTTGCCTGTGAAGGATACAAGCCTGTTGTCGCTATCTACTCTACCTTCTTACAGCGTGGTTATGATCAGCTTATCCATGACGTCGCGCTGCAAAAGCTACCGGTACTCTTTGCCATTGACCGCGGTGGTATTGTTGGCGCCGATGGCCCAACTCATCAAGGCGCATTCGATTTAAGCTTTATGCGCACAGTGCCAAATATGGTGATCATGGCGCCGTCTGATGAAAATGAATGCCGCCAGATGCTCTATACCGGCTATTGCTATAACGATGGCCCTACCGCTGTACGTTACCCTCGTGGTAGCGCCACTGGCGCTAAGCAAGTCGAAACCATGACAGCAATGCCAATCGGTAAAGGCTTAATTAAGCGTGAAGGCAAGAAGATTGCCATCCTTAACTTTGGTACCTTGCTGGCAAGCAGCTTAACTGCAGCCGAAGCACTCGATGCCACTGTTGCCGATATGCGCTTTGTGAAGCCACTTGATGCTGAGCTGATTAAAGAGCTTGCTGCAAATCACGATGTGCTCGTCACAGTTGAAGAGAACGCGATTATGGGCGGTGCAGGTTCTGGCGTACTAGAGCTATTGCAGACGCTTAAGATGCCAAAACAGGTATTGCTTATTGGTTTGCCTGATGAGTTCATTAAGCACGGCGCGCCAGAAGAGATCATCAGTGAGCTTGGCTTAGATGCGGCGGGTATTCAAAAGCAGATTGAAGACTTTATTGCTTAATAGTAATCAATATAGTTTCTAGCAAGCATTGCGTAATAAAAAGGACTGCCTAAGCAGTAATGCCGATCATTTAGCAGTTTATTGAACGGTTGACCGATCTTTATAAGATGGCAAAATCCGAGTGTTTTTAAA
>NZ_JBRILT010000070.1:0-16629 GCF_052977065.1 Shewanella sp. 125m-1 | reverse complement strand
CACGCAGAGATGGAAGTCGAAATCCCGTTTCACGACGTGGACTCGATGGGCTATTACTGTTGGCATGGCTTATCTGTACGAACAGTTTCACTTGGAGTTTCCCAATGAAAGGCATTTTACACGCAGAGATGGAAGTCGAAATCCCGTTTCACGACGTGGACTCGATGGGGATCACCTGGCATGGTAACTACCTGCGTTACTTTGAGCTAGTACGCTGCAAGCTACTGGATAAAATCGGTTACGGCTACCGCGCTATGCAAGACTCTGGGTTTAGCTGGCCAATTGTTGATGTGCAGATAAAGTACGTGCAATCGAGTACGTTTGAGCAGACGGTCATCGTCAAAGCTGCGCTGGTTGAATGGGAAAACCGCATTAAGATCAACTATCAAGTGCTTGATGCTCTAACAGGTAAGCGCATCACTAAGGGCTACACCATTCAGGCCGCCGTCGATATGCAGACCCAAGAGTTATGCTTTGTCACACCAGAAGTCTTTCAGCAGAAAATAGCGCATTTAATTTCAGCAGAAACCAGTAACAAAATAGAGCTGCGCCAATGAAGTACTTATTGCGCTTAGTATGCACTCTGTTCCTCTTACTACTCTCATCATTAGTGAGTAGCACTAGCTACGCCGAGCCTGATAACAGCCAATCTAGCTATACAGAGCTATTTCAATTTCCCGCAAACAAGGCGGATTTGCTCAGCTTGAGTAAACAACTATCTCCTAGCGAGCACGCTAAAGGGAAGTTCACTCAATACCGTTATTTAAAGGTGCTAAAAAAACCTTTGGTAAGCCAAGGCGAATTTGTTTTCTCTAAAAGCCTTGGGGTGATTTGGCAGCAAAACAGTCCTTTTGCTAGCACATTGATCTTAAAAGATAAGCAGCTGATTCAGATAGACAGCCAAGGGAATATTAGCGTTAATAACGCGCAGCAAGCGGGTGGAGGTATGAGTGATATCATGCCGACACTACTCAATGCCCTGTTAAGTGGTGACATTAATGCTCTTGAGCAGCACTTTGAATTAAGCCTAAAACGTGCAACTACAGCAACTGATACTAGTCATGAGCTAAACCCGCAGTGGCAGTTAGGGCTTAAGCCGCTTGATCCTTTACTTGCCAAAGCCATGCCTAAAATGCTGCTCGCTGGTAAGCAACAGATCCAAACGTTAGTGCTATATAGCGCTAATGGCGATCGCAGCCAGATCGAGTTTTCATCACTGGATGAAAGCCCACTAAGTCAGCAAGACAAATCGCGTTTCGAGCCTGAGTCTAAGAGTGCTCAGCCATAATGAAACCAAGCCTTAACGCCTTATTAAGCCAAAAGACCGCCAAGTTACGATTTATACTGTGGCTGGCATTAATCCTAGTCTCCGTAGTAACTGGCTTTACCCTTTGGCAAAGCGGCGCTCGCGTACAAAGTGATATTTTGGCCATGCTGCCTAAAGTCAACGAAAGCCCGATGACCCAAAGAGCAATGACACAAGTTGAGCAGCAGCTGGCTAACCGCGTCTATTTGGGGCTTATCAGCGATAATGAACACACCGCCATCGCAGCGGCAAAGCTAGCGATGCAAACGCTTAAACAAACGAGCCCAAACCAAGCTGCATTTATTGATATCAGTAGTGCCGATATAGCCCAGATTGACGCCCTTAATCAGTATTATTTTAAGCACAGATTCCAGCTATTAACCGACAAGCAGCAACAAAGCTTACAGCAAGGTCAATGGCAACAACTGAGCCAGGCTGCACTAGAAAAGCTATACAATGCGTTTAGCTATGCCAATAGCGAACTGCTTAGCCGCGATCCTTTGCTCCTGTATCCAGATTCTTTGCTTGCTCTTGCTCCTTCACAACAGTTAACCGTGAAACAGGGGGTATTGGTTGCCACTATAGCGCCATCGGCGAGTGTTCCACGACCTCGTTTTGCCTCCATCGTGATGGCTAAAGGTAAGGACAGTGCCTTTAATCCTAACGCTCAACAGCTACAACTTAGCGATCTTAACCTCGCCTTTAATGCCGTTACATCGCATTTTGCAGATGTAGACATCATTAAGGCTGGCGCTTTATTTCATGCTGCTGCAGCGACCGACAATGCTAAACAAGAGGTTTCAAGCATCGGCTTGTTATCGCTTATCGGGGTCGTAAGCCTAGTGTGGTTAGCATTTCGCTCTTTCATGCCACTCTCTATTGCGGTGGTTACTGTGAGTACCAGCTTACTGTTTGCCGTGGTCACCACAGCACTCATGTTTGGTGAACTGCACCTACTCACATTAGTGTTTGGCACCAGTCTAATTGGCATCTCTATCGACTATTGCTTTCACTATTATTGCGAGCGCTTAAACCATCCCAATGACAGTAGCGAGAAGGTCATCAAAAAAATCTTTGCGGCTATCACGCTTGCCTTGCTAACCAGTATTATCGCCTACGGCGCCATGGGGCTAGCACCTTTTCCCGGTATGCAACAGGTCGCCGTTTTCTGCGCAGCGGGGCTGACTGGCGCTTATTTAACCTTAGTGCTCGCCTACCCAACTCTCGCCGCTCAGCCATTAAAAGATGCCAGCCAAGCACTCGATGTGGCCAGTCGCTATCAACAGTTTATGCTGGCACGATTCACACCTAAAAGCCTTAAGTCGCAATTACTGCTAACGCTTGGCACGACAGCCTTTATCTTAGTGGGTCTATTGCAGCTAACTAGCAATGACGATATCCGTCAGTTACAGCACACCCCGAGTGATATTCAGGCAGAGGAAAATAAACTTCGTACCTTACTAAGTGGCGGTACCGATAACCAATTCCTATTAGTCTCAGGCAAAACCGAAGAGCAGGTAAAACAACAGCTGGCGAAACTTGAGCCCGTCTTAAAACAGGCCGAGAAAGATAAGTTAATCGGTAACCATTTAAGCCTAAGTAAATTCTTGCCAAGCCAAGCAGAACAAGCGCTTAACTATCGTCTGCAAGGGCAAGTCTACCTTGAACACTTAGATGAGATTATTGCGAGCTTAGGCTTAGATCCCCAGATTAAACCGGCGCTGATTAAAGCCTACCAAACGGCCAAAACAGACGTTATCAGCGCCGATAATTTCTTGAGCCATCAAGCGGGTGCCAGCTTTAAACCGCTTTGGTTATCACCAACAAATCATTTAGACGAAACTGGCTACGGGGCTATCGTGTTACTCGGTGGCATCAAGCAGCTCGATACATTTGCCGCGTTATTTAATGAGCTGCACCATGTACAGCTGATCGATAAGGTTGGCGACATATCGACCGTGATGGGGCATTACCGTCAGCTCACCTTAATGTTACTGCTCATCGCCTTAATCGCGGCGGGCATCATATTCACCTTTAGGTTTGGCCGAAAACTCGCCGCAGTGGTGGTCGCCGTACCAGCCTTGTCTGCGCTTTTAACCCTAGCCTGCTTAGGCATGCTGCAAAATCCGCTGACCCTGTTTCATGCTCTGGCTCTGATCTTAGTCTTTGGTATTGGTGTTGATTACAGCCTATTTTTTGCTGAGTCTAAACAGCAAACTCGCGGCGTGATGATGGCCGTATTAATGTCAGCGGTATCAACCTTACTGGCCTTTGGTCTGCTCGCCTTTAGTCAAACACCAGCGATAAACGCGTTTGGCTTAACCCTGTTACTGGGGATTAGTTTTACCTTTTTGCTTTCGCCTTTTATTCAAAATTTCACAAGGAAGACCGTTAATGTCGACTGATAAAGTAGTTCAGGATGAGTGGGTTCGATGCGAAACCCAAACGGTCGATGTCGCCATTATTGGCGCCGGGCCATCTGGTAGCATTGCTGCGAGCCTATTACACGCCCAAGGTAAAAAAGTACTCGTGCTTGAGAAGCAGCACTTTCCACGTTTCTCTATCGGTGAAAGCTTACTGCCGTGCTGCATGCAGGTTATCGAACAAGCTAATATGCTCGAAGCCGTTAATCAGGCAGGGTTTCAATTTAAAAATGGTGCCGCATTTAGACATCAACACAAATACACCACGTTTGACTTTACCGATAAGTTTACTCAAGGCCCGGGCACCACGTTCCAGGTTGAACGTGCCACATTCGATAAGTTACTCGCTGATGAAGCGGTTAAACAGGGCGTTACTATCCGTTTCGGCCACACGGTCGAGTCGATAAATTTAAGCGCTGAGCCCAGCCTTGAAGTGAGCAACGATAAAGGCCAAATACAAACCATCAAAGCAAAATTTGTACTCGATGCCAGCGGCTTTGGCCGAGTACTACCCAGGTTGCTGGACTTAGAGAAACCATCTAGTTTACCCACCCGCAGTGCTGTGTTTAATCATGTTAGAGACAATATTTCTGATCCGAGTTTCGATCGAAATAAGATCCTTATTAGTGTCCATCCAGACAACCAGGATATCTGGTACTGGCTCATTCCTTTTAGCGATGGTCGTTGCTCTGTGGGCGTAGTGGGTGAGCCCCAACTGATTGCTGCTCTTGGCGGCTTTGCTGATGACAGTATTAACAGCAGTAATAACAGTATTGGCGGCAACTTAGATACCGTTCTTAACACCATGATAGCTCAAGAGCCGGGACTGAAAAAGCTGCTACAAAATGCCGAACTCATCAATGATTCAGGCCTGCTCAAAGGCTACTCGGCTAACGTGAAAACACTGGCTACCGACCAATTCGCCCTACTCGGTAATGCAGGCGAGTTTCTCGATCCGGTATTTTCATCTGGAGTTACGATCGCCATGCAATCAGCTTCCATGGCAGCTGCAACCCTGTGCAAACAACTCGATGGCGAGCACGTCGACTGGCAGCAAGAGTATGCCAAACCGTTAATGAAAGGGGTCGATACCTTTAGAACCTATGTCGAAGCTTGGTATGACTGTAGTTTTCAAGATGCGATCTTCTTCGACAGTCCAGATCCTAAAATCAAGCAGATGATCTGCTCTATTCTTGCTGGTTACGCTTGGGATGAAAAAAACCCATTCGTTAGCGAGTCTAAACGTCGGTTAAATATGGTTGTCGAACTATGTCAAGATTAAGCCAACACATCATCTTGCTCGCCCTGGGCTCTGTACTACTCACAGCTTGCAGTCAAACGTTACAGCGACAAACTTGTGTCGAACTGGCGCAAGATGTGAATTATTGCCTTGCGCCAGTTGCTGAGCAAAGGATGCTCTCAGAGCAAACAGCGACTCAACCCGCAATTAGCGTTGCCCAAAAGGTCACTATCAAGACTCAAGCTAGCCAACATGAACTGTTAAGTCAGTTAGAGCTCGATCAACAGCAATTAACTCTGGTTGGTCTGGCGCCACTAGGGCAAGCGCTTTTTACACTGACCTATGATGACTACACTCTTGTGAGTGAGCAAAGCCAGCTACTCGGCGATCAATTTAACGCTGAATACCTACTGGCCATCATGCAACTTATTTACTGGCCAGACAGCAGCGTAAACCGCCATTTACAGGGAGCCCAAATTCGCCCCTATGCCTGTGACGTCGCTTTGTGTCGTGGACTGTTTTTTGCTAAAAATGAAGCTGGAAATGAAACTAAACAGACGCCTAATGCCGAACAGCCGATAATCGCTATCCGCTATAGTGATTTCAGTCAGGGCAGCGAAGACAAGTGGCAGGCCCAGGTTCAGCTCAGCATTGATGCGGCTAACTTTACGCTCGCCATCAGCCCGATATAAACCAAATTTAGTGGGAATTTAAGTGAATTCAGCAATGCCAATAGCAATAACCCATTTAGGTTTATGCACCCCTCTAGGGCAAACACCTCAGGCTGTGCTCGACAACCTGGTTGCTGGCAATACCAGCGGCATGCAGTGGCGAGATGACCTCTTGTTTGAGCGCCCCGTGCTCGTTGGCCAGGTCAGTATTAAGCTCCCCGAACTCCCCGACGAGTTACGCCGATTTGATACTCGCAATAATCAACTCACCTTATTGATTGCACGGCAGATAGAAGCAGCCGTTAGCCAAGCTAAAGCACAATATGGTCGGCAGCGCATCGGTATCGTTATCGGTACAAGCACATCGGGAATAGCCACCGGCGAGTCAGCCCTTGCTGAACACCATAGTGCTGGCGAGTTTCCTAAAGATTATGATTACGCTAAGCAAGAATTAGGTGATACCAGTCAATTTCTACAAGCCTACTTTGAGTTGACGGGTCCCTGCTTTACCGTTTCTACCGCCTGCTCTTCTAGCGCTAAGGTTTTTGCCAGCGCTAAGCGTCTTATCGACGCCGATGTTTGCGACATGGTCATTGTCGGCGGTATCGATACCCTTTGTAAGCTCACACTTAATGGATTTTATTCACTGGAGTCTATTTCTAGCGGACACTGCCAACCTTTTAGCGCTAATCGCGATGGTATTAATATCGGTGAAGGCGGAGCGCTCTTTACGCTAGAGAAGGCAACGCTAGAAAAAATATCACAAGACAATACGGCTATCATAGTCAGCGGCATTGGCGAGTCTAGCGATGCTCACCATATCTCGGCGCCACATCCTGAAGGCCGCGGTGCAATAGCTGCGATGCAAGCGGCATTAATCATGGCAAGCCTTGGGCCAGAACAGATTAATTACCTCAACTTACATGGCACCGCAACGCCGAAAAATGACGCCATGGAAAGCCGTGCTGTGCATCAGGTCTTTGGCCAAGCCTTGCCTGCAGCAAGCTCTACCAAGCCCCTTACCGGACACACCTTAGGGGCGGCGGGCGCAATTGAAGCCGCATTTTGTTATCTGCTGCTCAGTGATTACAATAAGCAGCAATATTTACCGCCACAGGTGTGGGATAAGCAACAAGATCCAAATGATCCAGCGCTACCTCTGGTAAGCAAAGGTATGCAGAGCAATATAAGCCATGTAATGAGTAATTCATTTGCCTTTGGTGGCAGTAATGCCAGCCTGATCTTCAGTCGTGTGGCACCAAGCCACTCACTCGCGGGCCAGGCACCCGAGCCATTAAATACAGGCTCATTAGGCAAAGATTCAACAGAGATAAATCAAGATGTTTGATGCTACAAAACTTGCAGATCTCGATGTCGCGGAGTTCATCCCCCATCGTCAGCCGATGATCTTAATCAACCAGCTGCTGAATCACAGCCATGATAGCTTGTTAACACAAACGGATATTTCAGCAAATAGTCCCTATTTCGATAGCCACTTGAATGGCGTGCCCAACTATGTCGGCATTGAGTATATGGCCCAAAGTATTGCCGCTTTAGCGGGGGTTGAGGCCCATCTGCGTGACGACATCATTCGCGTAGGATTCCTGCTCGGTAGCCGTAAGCTTAAGATGCATATCTCTCAGTTTGATGCGGGGCAAAGTTACCAAACACGTGTTACTCGTCTATATCAAGAAGAGTCAGGACTAGCGGTTTTTGATTGCCAAATCTTACATAAGCAAGTGGTTGTCGCAGAAGCCAACGTCAACGTGTTTCAACCTCAGGATACTCAGGCCTATATTGCCGAGTCGACGCACTGAACCTCATGTGGCTGAGTCAATACAACACTGAATATGACAGTAAATACGACACCGACACTAAATACAAAGTACAGCCGCTGTTCGCCCACACATTAAGTATGTGACACACAATAAGACGACGGCGCAGGGAGTAGCAAGATGACAAAACGAGTATTAATCACAGGTTCAAGCCGCGGAATAGGTAAAGCGATCGCCCTAAGACTTGCCCGCTCAGGCTTTGATATCGCGATGCATTTTCACAGCAACCAAGCAGCAGCCGAGACCACCAAGTCTGAGCTTGAACAACAGGGCATTAAGGTCAGCTGTTTGCAGTTTGATATCGCCGACAGAGCCGCGGTTAAGCAGGCTATCGAGCAAGATATCGAGCAGCACGGTGCTTATTATGGCGTAATCCTCAATGCAGGCATTAATGCCGACACCGCTTTTCCTGCAATGACAGAATCGGAGTGGGACAGCGTAGTGCATACCAATCTCGATGGGTTCTACAATGTTATTCATCCAACGGTGATGCCGATGGTACAAAGCCGTCAAGGCGGACGTATCATCACCCTAGCGTCAGTATCTGGCATTGCGGGCAATCGCGGCCAGGTAAACTATAGCGCCTCAAAAGCGGGCATTATCGGCGCAACTAAAGCGTTGTCACTCGAGCTCGCTAAACGAAAAATTACCGTCAACTGCATCGCTCCCGGTTTAATCGAAACTGACATGGTCAGCGACATTCCAAAAGAGATGGTCAACAACCTAGTACCGATGCGCCGTATGGGAAAACCTGCAGAGATTGCAGGGCTTGCGAACTATTTAATGTCTGATGAGGCGGCCTACGTGACTCGCCAGGTGATTTCGGTCAACGGAGGCATGATATGAGCCGGCCAGCTTTTCCACGCCGCGTCGTGATCACAGGTATTGGCGGCATTTCGGCGCTAGGCCATGACTGGCCGAGTATTGCCATGAGCTTAAAAGCGCAGAAAAATTGTGTGGTACGTATGGACGAATGGGACAGATTTGAAGATCTGCATACCCGCTTGGCCGCACCGATCACTGACTTTGAAGTGCCAAGCCACTACAAGCGTAAAATGATCCGCTCTATGGGACGGGTATCGATAATGGCCACTCGCGCCAGTGAACTTGCACTGATTGATGCAAACTTACTTAATGATCCTGTCATTATCTCTGGCGCTATGGGCATCGCTTATGGTTCATCGACGGGCAGTACCGATCCAATCATCGCGTTCGGAGATATGCTAAAAGATGGCGATATGTCTGGCGTAACGGCCACTAGCTATATCCGCATGATGGCACACACAACAGCGGTAAACGTCGGCGTATTCTTTGGCCTCAAAGGCCGCGTGCACACCACCAGCAGCGCCTGTACCTCTGGCAGCCAAGGTATTGGTTATGCCTATGAAGCGATTAAATATGGCCAACAAGATCTGATGCTTGCTGGCGGCGGTGAAGAGCTTTGCCCGACAGAAGCCGTCGTCTTCGACACGCTATTTGCAACCAGTACAAAAAATGAAACTCCAACCGAGACGCCGCGACCGTTCGATAAAGGACGAGACGGCCTTGTAATAGGCGAAGGCGCCTGTACTTTAGTGCTTGAAGAGCTTGAGCATGCTAAGGCTCGCGGCGCAAAAATCTACGCCGAAATCGTGGGCTTTGGCACCAACTCTGATGGATTGCACGTGACTCAGCCTAATGCTGGCACCATGGAAACGGCTATCCGTTTAGCGCTTAAAGATGCCGCCATCGAAGCTGAGAGCATTGGTTATGTCAATGCTCACGGCACCGCTACCGATCGTGGCGATATTGCTGAAACACAAGCCACTCATGCGGTGTTTGGCGCGAAGCAGCCTATCTCATCACTTAAAAGTTATACCGGCCATACACTGGGTGCTTGCGGCGCGTTAGAAGCTTGGGTGAGCATAGAGATGATGAACGAGGGCTGGTTTGCACCGACGCTAAACCTGACAGATATCGACCCTGAGTGCGGCGAGCTAGATTACATTAGAGATGACATTCGCCATCTTGAAACAGATTACGTGATGAGTAATAACTTCGCCTTTGGTGGCATCAATACTTCGCTGATCTTTAAGCGTTTTAAGGGATAGGTTCTAGGAATAGAAGGTACTAGGGCCTAGGGAAAGCAGGTTCTAAGGTCTTTAAAGCAAAGACGAACGGCCTACGGCCTTGCGAAAAAGATGGGAAAAGCTAACAAAGACGTTTGCTTTGGCTGTTCCTAGTAGGGCGTAGCCCGTCCTCGCAGCGCCCTAGGATCTCGTACCTTGTTTTAAAACTAAGAAATGGCAAAGGTGGTTCTTTTGGCTTTGGCTTTTCCTAGCAGGGCTTTAGCCCGCCCTCGCAGCGCAGCGTTTAGAACCTAGGTCCTTGTTTTAAAGCGCAGCATCCTAGAACCTAGGTCCTTTGTATAGCTGATTTTCATCGTTAGTTTCCCTGCTCTAGCCATAAATCGTTAACCATCACAAACCAAGTATTAGAAAAAACTTATTGAAATTAATCTAATTAAAGGTTTAAATATCAGCATTAGTTTTAAGCATTCGTTTTAAGCATAATAAAGAGAGGTGGATATGTTAAACACTCAAATTTCAAAGTTATCGACCAAACCCGCTGGCAGCCAATGCTGGCAATTAATTGAAGACGGCGCAACAGTAATTGATGTGCGCTCGCCGCAAGAGTTTGCTGGCGGCCATCTGCCACAGGCGATAAACGTGCCACTGGATACTTTAGAGACTTGGCTGCACAAGCTTGAAAATCGTCAGCAAGTGTTTGTGCTGTATTGCGGAGCGGGCATTCGCGCCCAAAAGGGCTGCGATATTTTAACAGCCAATGAATTAAAGAATGTGATTAACGGCGGGGCATTAAAAGATCTACTCTGCTGTGAGCCAAAGCGCTAGACCTGCAGGTTAAAGGTTACCGGGCCGTCGTTAACTAATGACACTTTCATGTCTGCGGCAAACTGACCGGTCTGGGTATTCACGCCCTTTGATTTACAGAAATCGACAAATGCCTCATAGAGTTCTCGGGCTTGATCTGGCGTACCAGCCCCTGAAAAACTCGGGCGCAAGCCACGGCCGGTATCAGCAGCGAGTGTGAATTGCGACACGACTAGCAGACTGCCACCCGCTTGCTCAAGATTGAGGTTCATCTTGCCATTCTCATCGGCGAACACACGGTAACTCATCACCTTGGTGGCCAACTTTTGCATCTTCTCAATGTTATCTTCACGCTCAACACCGAGTAACACCAACAGGCCTCTATCTATCTCGCCGATAGTCGCGCCATCAACGACAACTTTTGCTTCACTCACACGTTGAATTAAGGCAATCACGTACACAATCTCCGATAAAAAATTAAAAATTAAAAGAAGGACCTAGGTTCTAGGACGCTTCGCTGCGAGGACGGGCTTCGCCCTGCTAGGAACAGCAAAAACCAAAATTGATGGGCTAAAGCCCAACCTACAAAAGAGACATGCTTTTCCGTCTCAGCCTTTGCCATCTTTTCTGTAAGCGCAGCGTTCCGTAAGTGACGTAGTCACGTTCCCTAGGCCGCAGGCCGTTCGTCTTAGCTTTAAAAGAAGGACCTAGGTTCTAGGACGCTGCGCTGCGAGGACGGGCTGCGCCCTGCTAGGAACAGCAAAAACCAAAATTGATGGGCTAAAGCCCAACCTACAGAAGAGAGCATGCTTTTCCGCTTTCCCGTCTCAACCTTTGCCATCTTTTCTGTAAGCGCAGCGTTCCGTAAGTGACGTAGTCACGTTCCCTAGGCCGCAGGCCGTTCGGCTATTATCGTCTTAGCTTTCCCTGCTTTTCCTAGAACCTAGAACCTTGTTTACTTAAATCGACTGAACATTCTGCATCACAGGGATTGGCTTAATCACATCTTCCGCCCCTTCAGGTAATGACTCGGCGACTTGACGTAGCCCTTCATCAATCCAAAGGATGAAACGACGGATCTCTTCCATAGAAATGGTGTCGACAAAGGTTGCCGCGCCTTGTACCTGAATGACTGCACCTTGGTCACGAATAACAAACTTAGCAAAGTTAAGTTTTTGGTTTAACGAACCAATCATCAACAGCATCTCTTTACTGCCCACATATTTAGGGTGGATAGCATAAAAACGGTTCATCATGATGCGATCGATACCGTCTGGGTTGATACTAGGCTGCAGAATAAATTGGGTATTATCAAATTGAACTGCGACTCCACCTGGGCCTGCTCGTGAAGCTAAATAGCTTTTATTTAATAGTGCTTCAAGCAATTTAGTCGTGGCTTCTTCATTTGATAAGCCCCCTAACTCAACACTATCTGGGGCCCTAACCGCAACCTCAACCTCAACGTCTTCAGTTTGTTCAGTTGAAGCACAGGCTGTTAAGCCCATCATTAAGCTCATGGTTAAGCCCGTAAGGATCTGTTTTTTCATAGAGTCTATATTTCCTTTTTATTGTTCGGCCATTTCCTTTATCGCGTGTATGACTGCTTTTGCCATCTTAACATCGGCCAAAGCGTGATACCCACCTTTAATCTCAGTCACGCTAATCAACTGACTTGTTCTGCCTTTAAAGAAATTTTGTAACACTTTAAAAGGACAAACCCAATCCATTTCACCTTGCAAGACATATGTTTGGCACTGGATCAGGGGTAAGTTAACGATGAGTTTTTCAAATGCGCCAAAGTAATCATTAGCTACATAATAAAGCTCAATGCTTGCTAGAGACTGACTGAAGGGGGCATTTATCTCACTCGCCATACAGGCGGGATAGGCTAAAGCCATCTCCCAGCTAAGCCAACCTTGAGCAGCATCTTGGCGAATATCCACACAGTCATCCTCTAACCTTGATCTAAAATGAGTAAATAACTCACTTAACTCTGGCCGCTTGTCTACGCCCTTAGTAAAAGCACGGTAATCATCTTTAAACAATCGCGCCGCACCACTGTCACCATACAGCCATTCAATACCTGCAGGGTTAGGAATAAACAGCCCCCATAGTACTTGTGAGATCACTCGACTGGGATAACAAGCCGAATATAACAGGGCTAAGGTTGCACCAAATGATCCGCCAGCCAACCTCCATTGCTGAATATTGAGCCAACAACGTACTTGCTCAATATCGGCCAGTAGCTTGTGAAAGTTATTATGCTGAAGCTCTCCACGAGGACGCGAACGCCCAGCTCCACGCTGATCGAGTAAAATGACATGGTAAATCGATAAATCGAATAAGGTTAAATCTTCAGTGCTGCACCCCGCTCCTGGCCCACCATGTAGATACAACACAGCAAGCCCATTGGGATTTCCATACTGCGCCACATATAGCTGATGCCCATCACCGACATCTAACAAGGTTTGACTAAGCGCTTTAGGTCGCGCATTGAGCATTAACTCCTGGTTTCCTTATCTTGGGTCTCATGTTTGGCAGATTTGGGGTCTATAGTGGGACTTTCAATTTCTGTTTCTTCTGCTTCTGCTTCTGCTTCTGCTTCTGCTTCTGCCAACAGCTTTTCACGGCTAAGTTTACACTCCTGTAAATACTCAGGTAGGCCTGCAGTGATCTCGGCGCCAACCAGTACGATCACCCAAGAGACGTAGACCCAAACAAACAAGATCGGGATCGTTGCCAAGGCACCGTAAATCGCCTCATAGCTTGGAAATTGGGTCACGTAGTATGCGAAGCCTTTCTTGCCTAGCTCAAATAGCATTGCAGCGACGAGCGCACCAAGTAATGCGTGTAAAAACTTCACCTTCTTGTTTGGCACGACCATGTACAAGAGTAAGAAGGCCGCAACAGAAAACAACATCGGCAACCGTTCTACCAGCAATGGCACAACACCCGACAACTCTGAACTATTAAATACTTTTAATGACACTATGTAGGAAGTTGCCACAAGGCTAGCACCAACTAATACCGGACCTAAGGTCAGCACCATCCAATACATAGAAAAAGACACTGCGACTTGGCGTTTTTCTTTGGTACGCCAAATACTATTAAGCGCCTTATCAATCGCCGATATCAACAACAATGCTACTACCACTAAGGCGGCCACGCCCACTGTGGTGCCTTTTGAGGCATTGTCGACAAACTCATTAATATAGAGCTGCACCGTATCGCCTGCTGCTGGCAGAAAGTTGTCGTAAACAAAACCTTCTAGCTGTTCTCGAATGCCAGAAAAGACTGGAAACGCCGACAACATAGAAAACATGACCGCCACAATAGGCACCAATGACAATAGGGTGACATAGGCCAAATGGCCAGCCTTGATATTGACCTGGTCTTCTTTAAAACGACTAAGTAGGTGCAAAAAAAATGCCCAAATACTCAGTAAAAAAGAACGTAGCTGATTTATCACTATCTTATTTTTCACGTGTTACTCTTGATTCTGTTAAAGTTGGTCTTAATCTATTAGAGGATAAATGATCTGCGAATCATTATCTTGGTACAATAAAGCTTATAACCTTCTCTTTACAAGCATAAGGATTGAATTGATGTCTCAACAAGGATCTGCTGGCAATGTTATTGCCGCAATTGCGAGCTTTTTTTTCCCAGGTCTTGGACAGTTAGTTCAAGGGCGTATTTTGGCCGCACTGATTTTTTGTGTTGTTGCCGTTGTCGGTTATGCCATGTGGTGGCTAATTTTTCCAGCCATCATTGGTGGCATTGCTCACCTATGGAGCATTATCGACGCAGCAAGATATCGCTCAGAGTAACTAACCTAACTTGGGAAACACACAAGATGAAAAAACTAATCACCACGGCCATTATTAGCACTAGCTTGCTACTTGGTGGCTGCCAGAGCGCCTATTATGGTGCAATGGAGAAAGTAGGTTATCACAAGCGCGATATCATGGTTGACCGCGTAGAAGATGCCAAAGAGTCTCAGGTTGAGGCACAGGAGCAATTTAGCTCTGCACTCGAAGAGATGCAGGCGCTGCTTAATCATGACGGTGGTGACTTAGAGGGGGCTTACAATAAGGCTAAAGACGAATATGAGTCTGCTCAAGATGCGGCTGATGATGTTACCAATCGCATCGACAAGGTAGAAGATGTTGCTGAGGCGCTATTTGATGAATGGCAAACCGAGATTGGCGAGATCAGCAAAGCCAGTCTGCGACGTAACAGTGAGTCAAAGTTAAAAGAGACTCGCCGCTCATATAATCAGCTGGTTAAAAGCATGCGCCGCGCCGAAAGTAAAATGGAGCCAGTGCTGGTCGCAATGAAAGACAACATGTTGTATTTAAAGCATAACCTAAATGCACAAGCCATTGGTGCGATCAAAGGTGAGTTCGCCAGTCTACAGACAGATATCTCAGGCTTAATTAAAGAGATGAATACGTCTATCGACGAGTCGAATAAGTTTATTGCTTCATTAGAAAGCAAATAAGCTGTGACTAAAGTGTGGTTCCTAAGCCTAAAGACTTAGGAACCAAACTTGTGAACTAGTGCGGTTTTTTCGACACTCTACTTACAAAACTTAGATCTTCCCCACAAGCTACAAACCAATTAAGAACTTCTCTTTATAAAAAGTTTCACAATAGTATCAATCATATTATTGCCGATATTATTTATGAGCTTCATCGAATCCTTAACCCTTGCCTTAGCACTAACCTACAGCGTCAGTCTTATCTATTGGAGTGGCAAGAAGTGGGGCGCGCTAGCATCAGGCATGCTAGCGGCAGGAGCCATTATTTCCAGCCTGTATTGGCCACTCATCGCTGCATTGGCCATTGCCGTTGTTATCACAGGCTTAGTTACAAAATTCCAGCCTGAGGTCGCCAAGGGGCATATCAGGGCCAACAACCTAAGAGAAGGCGTGCAACACCTGCTTGCCTTATCCATGTTGCTAGTTGGCGCGCAGTTTGCCGTTAATGCTGCATTGTTAAAGTCGGGGATCACGCCTTGGCTAATGCGACCTGATGTGGGTGATGCTTTCTTACCGATTGCCGGTGGTATCGAAATCAAAGCAATTTTAAGCCTAGGTATTTGGGACCAAAACCACCCCGCCGCAGCCGTTATGCTCACAGTGGTTTTACTCACTGGCCTGCTGTGTAAACGCGCCTTTTGCGGCTGGGCCTGCCCCCTTGGATTAGCTGGAGAGTACCTCTATAAACTTAGAAAGCGTTTTGTTAAGCAGGAGCTATTGCCACCAGCCTGGATAGATTGGCCATTACGCATGGTCAAATACCTGCTGCTACTGGCCTTGTTATATATCATTATTGGCATGCCGAGCCAGAGTATTCCGAGCTACTTAAACAGTAACTACCACAAGATTGCCGATCTCAAGATGGCGCTATTTTTTATCACACCAGGGCTCGTTACCTTAATCTGTTTCGGCTTTATTTTGGGCCTCGCAGCGTGGCGTAGACAAGGTTTTTGCCGCTACATCTGCCCTTATGGCGCACTATTAGGGCTATTAAGCTTCTTAAGTCCCTTTAAAATTCGCCGTAACACTCAGCATTGCTTAATCGACACCAAAGGCATGAGTTGCGATAAGTGTAGCCGCGCTTGCCCTGCTAATATTTCGGTGCATAGCCAAATCAATATTCGCTCAGACGAATGCCAAGCCTGCATGCGCTGCGTATCCGCTTGCCCTAAGAAAGAGGCGCTGCAATTTAGTACCCGTAATGGCTGGAAGCTGTCAGCCCGTGGTCTATCCATCATGCTACTCACCATCATGTTTCTATTGCCACTCATCGCTTATTTAGGCGGGTTCTGGCACAGCGAAACGCCAGTTGAAGCGCGCATGTACTTGATCCAGCATTTAGATAGGATTGGGCATTAACGGAAGGTGCTAGGAAAGAAGGTCCTAGGCCCTAGAAAGAGCTAAGACGAACGGCCTTCGGCCTAGGGAAAGCCAAGACGGAAAAGCATATTTTTCTGTAGGTTGGGCTTTAGCCCATCGAGCTTGGTTTTTATAAAGAATTTGTCGGCATAAATGCCGACCTACAGAAAGCCGAAAAGCTAACAAAGACGCTGGTACAGTTTTTTCTTTTGCTGTTCCTAGCAGGGCGCAGCCCGTCCTCGAAGCTCAGCGTCCTAGAACCTCGTACCTTGTTTTAAAGCTAAGATGGGAAAGTATATTTTTCAGTAGGTTGGGCTTTAGCCCATCGAGCTTGGTTTTTATAAAGAATTTGTCGGCATAAATGCCGACCTACAGAAAGCCG
>NZ_JBRILT010000069.1:0-19011 GCF_052977065.1 Shewanella sp. 125m-1 | reverse complement strand
CACTGGCACTGGCACTGGCACTGGCACTGGCACTGGCACTGGCACTGGCACTGGCACTGGCACTGGCACTGGCACTGATGAAAAACTGTTACAAGTAGATAGTCAAGAACAAATTCAACAAGTTAAAGAAGATGGGATTGTTGATACGGTCAATGGACAACTTCAAGCACACGGTACAGGCAATGATTCTGTCACCTGGTCTACCGAACACTCGCAGGGTCAATATGGCGACCTCGTTGTAGATGCGAGCACAGGACAATGGCATTACCACCTAAACAATCATTCAGCCCAAACCAACGCACTATCTGAAGGTGAGCAGCATACTGAACAATTTGCCATCACAGCGACTGACAACCTAGGACACAAAGTTAATTCTGTCATCAGTGTTGAAGTTGAGGGCAGCAATGACCTTCCGACCATCTCAGGCCTGCACGCTGCTAGTCTAAATGAGATGGGCAATGTTGATACCGTTAGTGGTCAGTTACTCACAACGGATCCAGACCATGGTGATAGCCTCAGTTGGGCTGTACCTCAGTCTCTAGGCCAATATGGCCAGCTCCTAATTGATGAAAAAAGTGGTGTTTGGCAGTATCAGTTGGACAACAGCTCAGCGCATACCCTCGGCCTCCACGCCGGACAGGTGGCCAGCGAAACATTTAGAGTCACAGCAACTGATAGCTCTGGCTTACCTGTTAGCCAAATTGTGTCTATCTCTATCCACGGTACCGATGAGGTCGCCAAAATTAGCGGCGTATCCAGCGCATCGCTAACCGAAGATACCGATGTAAATGTTGGCTTTCTTCATACCGACGGCCAGCTGAGTCTGCTCGATCCCGATAGTGGGCAAAACCAATTTATTAGCGAGTCTCTGCAGGGTCAGTTTGGTAGCTTGACCTTAAATAACTTAGGTCACTGGACTTACACCGCGGATAACTCGCAAGCGGCTATTCAAGGGCTCAAATCAGGTGAGTCATTAACCGATACTCTCATTGTTCGCAGCGTCGATGGCACCGAGCAGAAGATTAGCGTCACCATTAACGGCACTGACGATAAAGCAATCATAGCAGGCACTTCCGCAGTTTCTGTAACGGAAGACAAAGACGTTCATGGTGGCCAGCTTCGCGTTGATGGCGCGCTGAGCGTGACTGATGCCGATGCGGGACAAAACCAGTTTGCAGCAACATCCTTGCAAGGTCAGTTTGGTGCTTTAACCTTAAATAACTTAGGTCACTGGACTTACACCGCGGATAACTCGCAAGCAGTCATTCAAGGGCTCAAGTCAGGTGAGTCGTTAACCGATACTCTCATTGTTCACAGCGTCGATGGCACCGAGCAGAAGATT
Source organism: Shewanella sp. 125m-1 (assembly GCF_052977065.1). Lineage (NCBI taxonomy): Bacteria > Pseudomonadati > Pseudomonadota > Gammaproteobacteria > Alteromonadales > Shewanellaceae > Shewanella > Shewanella sp. 125m-1. The sequence goes on along the minus strand of NZ_JBRILT010000069.1, from coordinate 17,669 downwards.
AACGTCACCATTAACGGCACTGACGATAAAGCAATCATAGCAGGCACTTCCGCAGCTTCTGTAACGGAAGACAAAGACGTTCACGGTGGCCAGCTTCGCGTTGATGGCGCGCTGAGCGTGACTGATGCCGATGCGGGACAAAACCAGTTTGTAGCAACATCCTTGCAAGGTCAGTTTGGTGCTTTAACCATAAATAACTTAGGTCACTGGACTTACACTGCGGATAACTCACAAGCAGTCATTCAAGGGCTCAAATCGGGAGAGTCGTTAACCGATACTTTGCTAGTGCACTCAGTTGATGGCACCGAGCAGAAGATTAGCGTCACCATTAACGGCACTGACGATAAAGCAATCATAGCAGGTACTTCCGCAGCTTCTGTAACGGAAGACAAAGACGTTCACGGTGGCCAGCTTCGCGTTGATGGCGCGCTGAGCGTGACTGATGCCGATGCGGGACAAAACCAGTTTGCAGCCACATCCTTGCAAGGTCAGTTTGGTGCTTTAACCATAAATAACTTAGGTCACTGGACTTACACCGCGGATAACTCGCAAGCGGCTATTCAAGGCTTAAAAACAGGTGAGTCATTAACCGATACTCTCATTGTTCACAGCGTCGATGGCACCGAGCAGAAGATTAGCGTCACCATTAACGGCACTGACGATAAAGCAATCATAGCAGGCACTTCCACTGCTTCTGTAACGGAAGATAAAGACGTTCACGGTGGCCAGCTTCGTGTTGATGGCGCGCTGAGCGTGACTGATGCCGATGCGGGACAAAACCAGTTTGCAGCCACATCCTTGCAAGGTCAGTTTGGTGCTTTAACCTTAAATAACTTAGGTCACTGGACTTACACTGCGGATAACTCGCAAGCGGTCATTCAAGGGCTCAAGTCAGGTGAGTCGTTAACCGATACTCTCATTGTTCACAGCGTCGATGGCACCGAGCAGAAGATTAACGTCACCATTAACGGCACTGACGATAAAGCAATCATAGCAGGCACTTCCGCAGTTTCTGTAACGGAAGACAAAGACGTTCATGGTGGCCAGCTTCGCGTTGATGGCGCGCTGAGCGTGACTGATGCCGATGCGGGACAAAATCAGTTTGCAGCAACATCCTTGCAAGGTCAGTTTGGTGCTTTAACCATAAATAACTTAGGTCACTGGACTTACACCGCGGATAACTCGCAAGCGGCTATTCAAGGGCTCAAATCAGGTGAGTCATTAACCGATACTCTCATTGTTCACAGCGTCGATGGCACCGAGCAAAAAATCACAGTAACCATTAACGGCACTGACGATAAAGCGCAAATTGGTGGCGTTGATACTGGCTCGATATCCGAAAATACCGCGGGTGTCGATATGTCACCCGACCATGCCCAACCGGGAATAGCCACACTTGGCAATGCCACACTTTATGCTGATGGCAAGCTGACCATAACAGACCCCGATGTTGGCGAGTCAGGATTTGAACGCCAAGGCAGCAATGGTTACGACTACCACGGCACCTATGGAGACTTAATCTTACTCACCGATGGCACATGGCATTATCATGCTGATGCTGGGCATAGAGCCGCTATGGGTGCGAGACCCACAACTCGCGGCACCGCGATTGACCAGCTCGGCGAAGGCCAAAGCCTAACCGACACGATTACTGTTCACTCAAAAGATGGCACTTCGCACGATATCGTCATTACCATTCATGGCAGTAATGATCGTCCCTATTGCTCGTCAGAAGTGCTGCTTAATGCGGGCACTGAAGATACTCGCCAAACCATCACTGCTGCGCAACTGCTACAAAATACTGTCGATGTCGATAACAATGATGTCGGACTGCTCACCATTACCAACCTGCATGCAGATCATGGATCTATTGCGATCAATACAGACGGCAGCTTTTCATTCAGTCCTGAAAAAGATTATAACGGCCAAGTGCATTTCAATTACGACGTAAAAGATGCTCACGGTGGAATGACTCATACAGGCGCATCTACCACTTTAACCGCTATCAATGATAATCCAGATGTTGCGCCATTAACCGATAGCATCAAAGAAGGGGCAAGTCATAATCTAGACTTGCTTACAGGCGCTACAGATATTGAGGGCGATACACTTCATATCGAGCAACTGACTTACTCTATCGATGGCGCTCCAAGCACAACACAATTACCATCCGGCCTATCACTGGCTGCTGATGGTCATACCTTAATGATTGATGCGACAAACCCAGCCTATAACCACCTTGCTAGTGGTCAATCACTTAAAATTGCCGTTTCATACCTTGTCAATGATGGTCATGGCGGCCAAAGCCAGCAAACAGCAGATTTAACGATTCAAGGAACCGATGACAAAGCAGCGCTTGTATCTAATGTAATTCAACTCACCGAAAACCAAGCGCTCGATAGTGAATTTAAAACGTACAAAGGCAACCTGCAGCTACTGGATCCCGATAGCGGTGATAAAACTCAATTTGTCTTTAGCGGTAAATATTTAGGCCAAGGTTATGCGCCGGGCCATCTTGATGTTTGGCCCGATGGGTCTTATCAATTTAGGTTAGAAGGCGCTAGAAATCGCCATGCGGACGATCTCATCAGTAGTTTGCATGCTGGCGAGTCGATGGAGATACCGTACGAAGTAGAAACCAACGACGGTCAGAAGCTAACCATTATGGTGAAGGTGACTGGCGAAGATAATCAAGCAAGAATTGAAGTGGCACCCTACTCCAGCATTGATAATCATGTTTACGAAGATCACACCTCCTTCGGAAATACGACCAATCAGATATACAGCGGCGGTAATTTACATGTTATCGATCCCGACCATGACCAAGCAGGTTTTATTGCACAGAATATTACCACCCCAGAGGGCGGTCATTTCTTTATTAATGCCAGAGGTAACTGGGCTTACACCATAGACAATGACAAGTTGCAGCATTTAGGGTCGGGGGAAAGCTACCAAAAAACCTTTACCGTTGAATCTATTGACGGTAGCGCACATCAGAATATTACAGTCACAGTCCATGGCACCAATGATGCACCCGTTGTTTCAGCGCAAGTGCAGCTAAGCCAAGGAACGGAAGATACCGATATACAACTGAGCACTGCCGAGCTTATTGCCAATGCCACTGACGTTGATGACAATGATGCAGGCCAGCTAAGTATTGCTAATTTAACTGCTGACCACGGTACTATTACAGCCAACCCAAACGGTACGTTTACTTTCCATCCTGAAAAAGACTACAACGGCCAAGTCCATTTCGATTATGACGTCTTAGATGCCCACCGCGGCGTGACACACGCGTCGGCTAACACCAGCTTAGCTGCAATTAATGATGCTGCAATAATAACAGGTGACAAGTCAGGCTCGGTTACCGAAGACCACCATGTACAAGGGGATGCACTGCACACCGTATACACCACAGGCGTGCTCAATGTGTTAGATCCAGATGCAGGGCAGGATCATTTCCATTCTAGCCGTAATGTCCATGCTATAAGCGATCAATTTGGTGGTTCACTCTCAATAGGCAAAGCGGGAGATTGGACCTACTCGGTACCCAATGCCAATATCCAACATCTTGCAGAGGGGCAAACCGAAACGGTGCAATATGAGGTATTGACCCAGGGCGGAGATAAACAAATTATCAGCGTGACTATCACAGGCACCAATGATGATCCTGCACTCACGGTCGCGCAAACTACGCCAACCACAGGAACATTAACTGCAACCGATGTCGATACTCAAGATACGCACACCTTCTCAGTGGTTAGCGCTCATGGTCAATTTGGCGATCTGAGTGTCGACTCAACGACGGGAGCATACAGTTATAACCCCAATGCTTCCATTACTGGAATGAGCTACAACAGTGCCACGAATACCTACCACGGTTTAGACGTTTTTGAAGTTAAAGTAACCGATAATCATGGCGCAGAAACGTCTAAGTTCATGACCTTCGATGCCAATGGTCAAGTCACCAGCACTAGCGGAAATCAGCCCCATGTAACGGCAACAGTCCCCACCCCGCCCTTGATCACGGCAAGCGCGCCGAGTCTACCAACGGGCAGCAATACCCCACCAGCGAATGCGGTGAGCCTTGATTTATCCACGACCAGTGACAGTGGCGCTTCAAATACTGACAACTTAAGCAATGACAATACGCCCAGTATCTGCGGCACTACCGATGTTCCTTTCTCTAAGGTCACTATTTACGATGGTAATACCCCTGTTGGCCATGCACTATCTGATGCCAACGGTGATTACACTGCCAACCTTTCAAGCCTGAATGACGGCACACATAATTTATCTGCCAAAGCATTAGCACCATCATCCTTGTTACCAGTCGTTTCGCCACTACTCGATATCAAAGTGGACACCAGTACGGCTGCACCGAATGTAGACTTAGCAGCAACTTCCGATTCTGGCATATCAGATCACGATAACCTGACCAATGAACACACGCCCGTTATTACAGGTATTGCAGAAGCCAACTCAACGGTAACCATTACCGATGAGCATGGCACCATTGTCGCAACAGGAAATGCCGACGCTAGCGGGACGTACCAGCTCACGACAAGTCACTTAGCTGAAGGCGTACATTCAATATGTGTCGCAGCAACTGATGCGGCTGGTAATCAAAGCCAATCAAGCCTAACGATTGAAGTCGATTACACCGCGCCCACTATCGCGAAGGTTAATTTGAAGACTGAAGCAGACCATCAACCGACATTCAGCGGCAGTGTCAGCTTAGACACGGCGCAAGTTGATATTGTAGTGAAGCAAGGCAGTCAAATCATTGAAACCCTCCATGCCACATTAGATGGCAAAGGTGGCTACAGTGTTGATGCAAGCAACTTACCTGATGGTGATTACGTCGCCTATATTCAAGCAACTGACAATGCCGGCAACCAAACACCATCAGGTGCAGCAGGCATAGTTGATCGCTTCAGCGTCGACACTCATGCCAATGCGCCAAGCATAAGCTTTGAAACAGCAGGCAGCGATCATATCTACAATGTACAGGAGGTGGCAGCAGGAGCGGCTGGCACTGTCACAGCAACGGTTCAACTCCCCGCAGATATGGGCTCCATTGATAGCATCACGATTAACGGCAATAGCCATCAAATCAGCAACGCCGAATTTTTAGCTGGCAAAGTCGAGATAGAAGTTGCCCCCGGCGCCACAGTTACCGCAAGTGTCACCGATCACTTAGGCAATGTTTCATCAATAACCCACGAGACAGCGCCAACAGCAGATTTAACCGCTGCGGCATTAACCTTATCCCTGACTCACGATTCGGGCATTGCTGGTGATCATATAAGCAACGATGGCTCATTGACTATTACAGGCCAAGAGCAAGGTGCCAACGTCGAATATTCAATGGATAATGGTCAAACATGGAGCCAAAGCTTTACCCCAGTGTCAGGGCACAATACTGTGAGCGTGAGGCAAACTGACCCTGCGGGTAATGTATCGCCAAGCACCCAGTTCACCTTTACTTTAGACAATCAAGTCGCAGCGCCCAGTGTTGCATTACAACATGATAGCAGCGCCCATTCGTGGCAACCTGCCGATCTCATCACTAAAGATGGCCAGTTAAATATTGCCACTGAAGCAGGCGCTAAACTGGAATACTCTATCGATGGCGGACATAGCTGGACGACACAGTTCACGCCTATTGAGGGCCAAAATAATCTGCAAGTGAGGCAAACTGATATTGCCGGAAATACCTCGGCAGCCACCAGCTTTAGTTATACCTTAGATACCACGCCAGTCACTGTCACTGTTGACCCAATCTCAAAAGATAATGCACTCAATGCCGTTGAGAATAATCAACCTCTCGTGATCACAGGCACAAGCGCTAACATTGCCGCAGACGATCAGGTCTATGTGAAGTTAGATGATAATAGTGTTTATGTTGCAACCGTGAAAGCAGACGGAACTTGGCAGCTAACGCTCAACGCAGCCGAGCACCAAAGCCATATGGCCGCCGATAAAAACTATCCCATTAAGGTGGGCGCAGTTGATGTTGCCGGTAACGTAACACCAGAAATAACCACCCATTTACTGGTTGATACTCAAAACCCAATCCCTCATATCAGCGTAAATCCAGTCACCGCCGACAACATAATTAATCTCGCAGAGTCAGGACAAAGTATTAATATCAGCGGCCAAGTCAGTGGTGACTTTAATACCGGAGATGCTATTAGCTTAAGCATCAATGGCGCTACAATTAGCTCACTTACAGGCTCCGTCGATGCTCAAGGGCATTACTCTATTGCCGTTCCTGCACAGACTTTAATTAAAGCGAATATCCACAGTATTTATGCGACGGGGCAGCAACCCATTCACTCTATTGAAGCCACTGTTATCACCACAGATAGCGCCGGTAATCTCGGCAGCGCCACGACGGGCACACAAGCCTTTACCCTTGATACTCAGGCAAATGCAGCAATTCAGCTTGATCCCATCACCAGCGATAATGTTATCAACGCACAAGAGAGTGGTACCGATATTAGCGTGACAGGTCAAGTCAGTGGTGATGCACATCAAGGCGATATCGTTAGCTTAGTTGTCGGGCAACATAGCTATAACGCAACGGTTGATCATAGCGGTCACTTTAGCGTTAATATCGCTGGCGCAGAGCTAGCCTCCAACGCATCAATCACAGCAAGCGTAACCACCACAGATACAGCAGGTAATTCAGCTAGCGCCAGCCAAGTCTTGCACTATGCCACCGATACACAGGTGGGTATGCCAAGTATTACCTTTGAAAGCCCTGGCAGCGATAATGTCTACAGTAAAGCAGAAATTGCTCAAGGCCATACAGGGACAATTACCGCCACAGTGCATGCCGCAGCTGATGCCCAAGTGGGCGAACACCTTAATATTAATGGCGTCGACCATGTGCTCGATGCCAACAGTTTAGCCCACGGTATTACCCTTGAAGTGGCGCCAAGCAGTATAGTCAAAGCCATAATGACTGATGAGTACGGTAACGTTAATTCAGCACTCAATATCGCCGCTGGAGCAAAGCCAGACCCCATAGTGGTAACAGCCCCACCTGGCAGCCATCATATCGGCGCATCTTTGGGCGCACCGACGTTACTGCCAACCCAAACCCCAGTTCCAGTTGCCGAGCAAGGTTGGAAAATATTGGTTAATGGCCACTATCAAACCTCCTATACCAGCCAATGGGGCACCTTATCGATAAACCCCAAAACAGGGCAGTTGAGTTATCAAGAGCACGCCAATACCCATACAGGGCCCCATGGCTCGGCGCAAAATGTAGGCGTACATGAAGATAGGTTCGAAGTCGCGCTACAAGGTTCACACCATGATGATGTGGTGATGCATGTTCAAGTGAGCATACTAAGCCACGGGCCCGGCAACAGTGGAAAACTGACATTAGGCTCAGAAGTGCTCGATATGACGGTCACCCCGACCTTTAGCCACCCAGCATCACCTGCGACCGTAGCGAGTGATGCCCCTCAAGACGATCCTGTGATTAATGTCGTTATTGATGATCCAATGCAGGCTGATGATTTAGTGCAGGCAGATGATTTAGTACAGGCAGATAATACGCTCACTCATACTGGCGACGATTTAAGCTCTCCCCCTCAAGAGCAAGCCCCAGCAGCAGAGCAGCAAGCCCCCGCCGCCCAAGTCGAAGCGTCAGAGCCTATCGATCACTATCTACAGATGGTCGGTATGAGTCATCACGATCTCGCGCCACAAAGCGCTGCGTCATCGATGAATGATTTGCCCGAAATGCAGGTACTCACCAGCAATGAACCTGATGCCGATATGCTTGATACCAATCAAGTCGATGCGTTTGACAACCCACTGCTAGATGACGATAAGCATGATGTACACCATAACGACTTAACCACTCTTGATGATGCTATTGAACATCAAGGCGTTGATCAAGCAAACGATGATGATCTACTCCATCAAGCTTTGAACGATATGCATAATCAGCTTTAAAGATCCGATGTCACAGCAATCCGTGAACCGATAAAAGCAGTGGTCACCCTACCACTGCTTTTTTGCCTCCAACCTATTACCAAATATCACTAAAGAGGTAATTAAACACTCATGAATATTAGACCTATTGACCATAAGATTGAGCGGCATGTGCCAACTTGTCTCTATTGCGTTGGAATATAGCTTACTCAATCGGCTTTTACGGCGTATTTGTCATTAAATTCTTGGCATTAATCTTGCGATGTCCCAGTGACTATTTCCTACGGCAAGCTTTATGAGATGTAAGACAACACCCTTTGACACCCTCAACAAATATTCAGGGGAATTTAGCGGCGCCTTTGCCGACTTAGGTACCTTTCTCCCGTTAGTGCTTGGCCTTATCGCCTTAAACCATTTCTCCCCACAAGGGATCTTTATGGGCTTTGGCTTATTTGCACTATTTACCGCTTTTTATTATCGCCGCCCAATTCCAATCCAACCGATGAAAGTGATCACCGCATTAGTGATTGCCCAAGGACTCACCCCAGGTATGCTGCAAGCCAGTGGTATGTTGATGGGGATCATTTTATTAGTGCTAGCCTACAGTGGCGCAATAACTTGGATGGCAAAACAGTTATCCCCCGCCATCAGTATTGGTATTCAATTAGCCATTGGCCTGCAACTTATTTGGCTCGGCGGCCAGATGATGAGCCAAACCTGGCTGATTGGTTTTGTCGCTTTTACTGCATTATTTGCCAGCCAGTTTTTACCTATGCGTTACTTTGCGATGCCGCTAGTCTTGGTGCTGGGAATTCTCTGGCAGCTCAATAGTGGCACTGCGCCAAGCTTTAACCTTTCAGTATATTCGCCATGGCTGTTAAGCTGGCCAAGCATCGATGAATGGAGCTCTGCTGCGGGCTTACTTGTGCTGCCACAACTGGCACTGACCTTAACCAATGCTGTGATTGCCACCTCTGCGATGGCGAAAGAGAAATTCCCTGAAGATGCTAAAGATAATTTTGCACCAGAACGCTTTGCCACTAGCTCAGGCTGGGCTAATTTATTACTCGCTCCGTTTGGTGCCAGCGCCATGTGCCACGGCGCTGGCGGCCTTGCAGTGCAATACCACTTTGGCGCCCGCACCTGGTTAGCCCCTACTATTTTTGGCTCAACGTGTTTACTCATCGCCGCTTTTTGGGGCCAGGGGATTGCGTCTATTTTGTCGCTGATCCCATTGGCGATATTAGGTAGTTTGCTGGCGATAGCAGGCACACAGCTAGCTTGGTCTAAGCGCTTTATCGACGGTAAGCCTTTCTGTATTTTCGTAATTTTAGCCACTGCAGCGCTCTGCTTACTGGTCAATACCGCAGCAGGCCTAGCAACGGGTATTGTGCTGGAGATGGGCCGACGCCAATGGCATCTGTATTCCGACCTTAGGCACTAAAGTCAGTTGTTATTTGCAGCCACTCTGAACCAAAAGGACGCATAAGCGTCCTTTTGGTTATTAACCGATAAACCTAGCTAGTCGCTATAGGCTGGGTAATCGATATAACCTTCTGCTCCACCGCCAAACAGTGGGCCTTTGTTAAACTCCGCTAAGGGTAGTTGATGCTGCAACCTATAAGGCAAGTCTGGGTTGGCTATAAATGAGCGACCAAAGGCCACAAGATCGGCATAACCTTTTTCAATCACCGCGCTGGCACGCGTTACATCATAGCGCCCTGCCACAATAATGGTGCCACTAAACACTTGTCTTAGCTTGATGCGAAAACGCTCAGGGATCTGCGGAGCATCATCCCAATCAGCTTCTGAAAGGTGCACATAAGCAATCCCCATTTTGCCCAGCTCTTGGGCCGCCAGTAAAATCGTCTCAACGATTTCCGGACAGGCCATATCTTTAAAGGTAACGAACGGTGCGAGGCGAACTCCCACTTTGTCTGAGCCTATCTTTTCACTGACCGCGCTGACAATATCTAAAAGAAACTGAACCCGCTTTAGTGGTGAACCACCATATGCATCGCTCCTATGGTTGGAATTTGTGCGTAAGAACTGATCAATTAAATAACCATTACCACCGTGGATCTCTACCCCATCAAAACCCGCATCAATCGAGTTTGTAGCCGCTTGAGCAAAATCAGCAACAACACGCTCAATATCGGTTTGCCCCATCTCCCTTGGCGTCGGACAATCCACCATCTGACCATCTGGATGTGCTTCATCGACCACCCAAACCTGAGTATCTGTCGGTTTGATGGCAGAGGGGGCGATTGGCGCTTCCCCCTGTTGAAACACCGGGTGTGATACTCGACCCACATGCCATAGCTGATTAAAGATTTTGCCTCCCGCTCGATGCACAGCACTTGTGACTAATTGCCAACCGCTGATTTGCTGCTGCGTGTAAACACCAGGAGTGAACGAATAGCCTTGGCTATCAGCTGAGATCTGCGTCGCCTCACTAATGATTAAACCCGTTGATGCCCTTTGGGCATAGTAAGTGGCCATCATTTTATTCGGAGTGTTACCCGGCTGGGTTGTTCTCGAGCGCGTCATAGGTGCCATAACCATACGATTATTCAGCGATAATGATGATTTATTGTAAGGGGTGAAAAGGCTCATAATAGCTCCTGATGATGCGTAAATGTACCCAATAATTATTGCTATTTTTCATCAATAACTTGTAGCTCTATAACGAGTTTATCAAGCTTGATAAAAACCTGTAGCACTGCACTATCAGGTACCTGACGCACATTGTATTTAAGTGATAATTGGTTCAGTTGATGAGTCAACACCGGTAAATTCATATCCACGTCAAAAGCAATATGACCAAATTCACAAGTCTGTACACGCTTAGATTCGATAATGTGTACCAAGGCTTTATCACCTTGGTACAACCAAGCCCCGCCGAAGGGAAACTCCGGTCGATAGCCAACATTCAGCCCTAGGATGTCCACCAGCAAATGTTGCAGTTTGCTGTTTTCAGCAGCCACAATATTGAGATGATTAAAGCGAATTGCCATTGTGCGTCTCCAGCGTCCCATCAATGTTCTTAGTCTATCCCCGTTAACTTATTTTGATAATTAGGCTAGTATTAAAATCATTTTCAAAAAATATTTGATATGTATCATCTCAACGATCTACAACTTGCGATCCGTATTGCCGACTTACAAAGTGTATCTGCCGCAGGGCGAGAACTCGGTATGACACCTGCAGCGGCCAGTGCTGCGCTGCAACGTCTAGAAAAAAAGTTGGATTGTTTGCTATTTGCCCGCTCTACACGGCAGATGACACTCACTGAAGAGGGCCATGTTTTTATTGAAACTGGCCGAGAAGCAATACAGCTGCTCGATAGCGCAGCAGCAGTCTTAGCCGATAATCGTGGAGAACTCAAAGGTGAGCTAAAAATAGCCCTCCCCTCAGATCTTGGTCGCAACTTGGTTAGAGAGTGGTTAGATGAGTTTTGTGAACAAGCACCAGAACTAAGGTTAAGCCTATATTTCAGCGATCAAATGGCTGATTTGATCAGCCAGAATGTACATTTAGCTTTGCGTTATGGTCAGCTAGAGAACTCAAACTTAATGCGGCGCCAACTGGCGATGATGCCGCGAGTCGCCGTAGCATCTCCCGAATATCTGGCAAAATTCGGTGTTCCTTCGCATCCCAAAGAGCTGATTAATCACAAAACACTAATCCTTACCCGCGGCATAACACCTTGGCATAAATGGCTATTTAGTCATAAGGGAAAAGAGTACGAAGTAGCAGTAAAAGCAAGCAATAGCTGTAACGATGGCGCGGTAATTCAAGACTGGGCTTTAGCGGGAAAAGGGGTAGCCTACAAAAGCTGGTTTGATGTGGCTAAGGCAGTGCATCAAGGAAAATTAGTCTTACTTTTTCCTGAACACCTGGCGGTAAATACGCCACTGCAATTGGTGTACTTACAAACGAATTACCCCAGCCATAAAGTGAGAAGTGTTATCGACTTTTTAAGGCAAAAGTCGCTAACATTTGCCAAACTGTATCCGCTGCAGGGTTAATGCACTCCTAACCTTAGCAAACATTTTGCATAACAAAGCTAACAAGCTCCCTTTAACGGCAAACTGAATATCCACAGCATTTATCGCCTGAGTGACTCAAGATTTATTTTATCCAGCAGGGCATTGTTTACGTTTAAGCATATCCTGATCAGCGGCATCTAGCAGTTGCTCAATATCGATAGACTCATCTACCACACAGCTACCTATAGAGACTGTAAACCTGGGTAATTTTTCAGAGTAATCGCATTGCTCAAAGGCAGCAATAAGGCGTTGCTTCAGCTTGTCTAATCCTACGCCATTTTCTATCGCTACCAGAGCGACAAACTCATCGCCACCAAAGCGGCCAATGACATCGGCTTCACGTACCGTATAGCTTAATACCCGCGAAACCTCTTGTAGAACAGCATCGCCGACTCCGTGTCCATGTTGATCGTTAATGGCCTTAAATTGATCAATATCGAGATAGAGCAAACAGAGCAAACTATTGGTGCGTTTGGCAAGCTTAATACGTTGCTCCGCCAATATATTAAAACCACGTCGATTGTTGATGTTGCATAGTGAGTCGGTGATGGCCAATTGCTGCATCTGCGCATAGCTACCAATTAAGGCAAGATCCGACTCTAGAAGTTCTTTAAGCTGAGCGATCAATTCAATGTAAGTTTTTTGATAGTCAGTCGCTTTATAATCCATCACGCAGAACGTGCCAAACGTTGTACCACAAGGCCAAAACACCGGTACGCCAAGATAAGAGCGAAAGCCATCATTATGGACTTCAGGGTTGCTATCCCAGCAAGGATCTAACACAGCATTGTTGACGTATAATGCCTGACCCGTCTCGACTATTTTGCGGCAAAAAATGTTTACTTCTGGCTCAATGACCACACCCGAAGCGTAGGGGTTAGATTCCTGCTCACTGGAGATTGTGACTTGGAAACCTTCTTTGGTGTACTGCACTAAGAAGCCTGCTGGCGCATCGAACAACTTGGCAAGTAAATTAACCGTTTTCTGCCACTTATCTAACGAAATTAAGTCATTAGGATTGTCGAGCAAAAAAGTATCGGTCGCAAAAGCGGGGGAGTTTTTCATAGATAATTGCTACTTTCTGTATTGATGCCACTCTGCGTACAGTATAACCCTACATCAATACATTACACCGAAACTCTCCCATTTAAACCATCACTATGCCAAACAAAATCGATTTCCATTACAAAACGCTAAGCTTTACGCTATGACACCTCACGATGATCCGCCGTAGGTTTTTTTAATAACTTGCGTTGTAAAGTGCGTCGATGCATTCCCAGCTGACGAGCTGTACCAGACACATTACCGTTATTGGCATTTAGCACCTGCTGAATGTGTTCCCACTCCAAGCGTTTTGGTGATAATGGCTCTTCAGTTAAGGGCTCGCTCCCATTCTCGACTGCTGTGGCTGATAGTGCATTTAGCAAAGTTTGGGTATCAACAGGCTTAGCCAAGTAATTATCGGCTCCGAGGCGAATAGCCTCTACAGCAGTGGCGATACTGGCATAACCGGTTAGCAATACCATCACCACATTCGGTAATAGTTGCCTGATGGGTGAAATAAGCTTTAGCCCATTCTCCTGCTCTAGCTTCATATCTAACAACACGTGAGTTGGACGAAACTGCCTCGCTAATAATAAACCTTGGCTGGCATCGTGACTCTGGCGACACTCGAATCCTTGCTTAGTTAAGCGTCGAGCTAATACACTGGCTAAGGCTGTATCGTCTTCAATAATAAGCAGCTTATTTGTCATTATGCCGCTCCTTGTGTCAACATTTTCTGGCTGATAGGAAAACAAACCTCAGCAACCGTGCCGCCCTCTTTTGCGCTGCCAAGTAGTAACTGTCCACCCAAACGTTCAAAGCTTGCGTTACTCAGGAGCAATGCCATCCCCATCCCTCTTTCGCTTTCGATCAACTTACGCCCCAATTGTAATTGCATCTCTTTGGGGATCCCCGCGCCAAAATCTTTAACCGAAATACATAAACTGTCACTTTCTGTCGCTATCAGCGCCGACACAACCACCTTAGCTTCACCAATGTGAGCCAAACTTGCACTGCTGGCATTTTCGACCAACGCCAGTAGGGCTGGAAGTAAGCTGGCATCGGTTTTTATTACAACCTGATCAACAGCGATATCTGTTGGCGTTTTGAGGTACTTCAGCTCTAAAGTGATTTCAGGCATTAATAACAATACTTGCTGCTGCAGCGTGGCTAACAATTCATTGGCTGTCAACAAGCTCAGTCTCTGCTCTCGAATAGACTCTGTTGCCATTCGCAGCGAGTTGAGTGTTTGCTCGCATCGCACGATGGCGGTGTTCATCTCTTGCAATATTTCAGGCTCACTACTCTGCTCTTCCACTGCTTCATCCACCAGCAAACGTAAGCTCGCTAATGGCGTCGCTAATTGGTGCGCCATCTGCGCTGAAGCAGTCCCCAGCGCCAGTAACCTCTCTTGACGTAATTGTGCCTCGCGCATATAACCTAGCTCAACCTCCTGCTTTCGCATGCGCTGAGCAATATAGGCCACACTGGTGGTCAGTACCAATGCCGAGATCAAGAAGTTAAACCACATACCAAGGTAATGAGAGCTCATATCCATACCATGGTGTTTCATCTGACTCTCGGGCACTGAAAAAATCATCAAACTATAGGCAAAGGTCGACAAAAGTGCCAAAGCCCAGGGGGCCCACTGGGGTAAAACAACCGCGGCAATAGCAATGGGTAATAGCAGCAAAGAGATAAATGCATTCGTTGCCCCGCCTGTAAAATAAAGCCAGGAGATCCAAAACAGGGTATCGATTAGCAAGACGATGAAAAAGCCATTATCTAGACGAGCAATTGAACCTCGATGCCAAAAAGTAACACCTAGATAGAGCGCTTCTAAACTCATCCCCCAGTATAAGACTGGGCTAGTAAGAGATAAGCCAAAGGTATCGGCAGCAAAAAAGGTCAAGCCGATCTTCAATAGCAACGCTCCGAATCTCAGCAAAGCTAGCTGATCGGTGGCACCAAGATTGCGTATGAGTAAGTTTTTAAAGCGCGTATTCATCATGATGATCATTCTTTATTTTTATTGTTTTATCGATTTTTATCGTTAAGCCAGCCATTGCGTTACGCAGGCTGGCTGCTCAAAGGCAGTTGCGATTCCAACCTTAAAAGATAACGTGCTTTTACTCGCTAAACTGGCAAGTCGCTCACAGCTTAATGCGCTACACCGCTGGTGTTGAGCGTTATCTGTGGCGGGAGTCACAGGAATAAAGAGTTTGCCACTGCAATAATATACATAAGCACTCAAACATCAACGAGCATATTGACGAGCTAGCATAAGGGGTTTTCTTCCGCTAAGCACTGGTTTACTCTTGAGAAAGCTTACTTTTACTGCAGAGCGTTTTAATGCCATCAGCACACTCTCTTCCGCTCATTATTGCTGGCCCAATGCTGCGCCATTGCGATGAGCAGCACTTCACTTTATGGTTTGTTAGTAAACAACCTCTATCAAGGTTACGTTTAACGTTAATTGGCGCCGAATTTGACCGCGAGTTAAACGACTGTGAAGTCCACTGCATCCCACTTGGGAAACACGCATACCAATATCTGCTCCGTCTGTCTCAAGACCGACTATTACCAAAAGATATCGCCCTTGAGTATCGACTTTTTGATAGCGAAATAGGTGAACTATTCCATCAGATTGATGGGTTAACCTATCCCGGAGAAGAAGCATGCCGGTTTACCATCAAGCCCCAAATCGATAAGTTGATGCACGGCTCATGCCGTAACGCACACCATCATAGCAGTGACGCCTTAGTCGCCGCCGATACCCAATTACTAGAGTGTAAAGAGATTTCAGATCGCCCCGCATTACTTATGATGAGTGGAGATCAGGTATATGTTGATGATATTGCGGGGCCTATGCTCTATGCCATTGGCGAGGTTATTAAGCTGCTTGATCTGCAGCAAGAACAGTTTGTCGATGCTCCACTGCCTGACTCCAGCCATATTAGTTACCAGCCTGCCGCCATGTATCGTCGTCATACACATTTATTACCTAAAACCCAATACAAGGCTAAAACGCTCATTGCTCGTTGGTACATCAACCATCCTATTTTTACCTCATCAATCGCTGAAAACCACCTCGTCAGTCTCAATGAGTTGATGGCGCTCTACCTACTCTACTGGTCACCAGAGCTTTGGGAGCTCATTGAGATCCCAAAAGATGTTATCGGCTTAAGCAAGGTCAATAATCAAAGGTGGCAGAGAGAGTGGACCCATCTTTTAGCGTTTAAAGCAGGCTTAAAACAAGTTCGGCGCTTAATGGCACATGTGCCGACTTATATGATTTTCGATGATCACGATATCACCGATGACTGGAACCTCACAGCTAGATGGGAACTCGCCGCATACAACCATGCTTTTTCAAAACGAATAATAGGTAATGCACTGATTGCTTACACACTTTTCCAAGGGCTTGGCAATGCGCCCAAGCGTTTCGATAACGACATCACTCCAGAGTTAAATCGATTTTTTAAGCATCCCAATGCAGAGTCCCAAGATAGCCTTATCGATAAATTACTTAGCTTCGAACATTGGCATTACAGCCTACAAACCACACCTAAACTGTTAGTGCTCGATACCCGTACTCGACGCTGGCGCAGTGAGTCGAACCTAGGTAAGCCATCAGGGCTAATGGACTGGGAAGCCTTAATGGAGTTTCAAGCGGAGTTAGTCAATCAACCTAATGTCATCATAGTATCGCCAGCTCCTATGTATGGCGTAAAGCTGATTGAGACAGTACAACGAGTCGCCACGCTTTGTGGTGGGTCTTTACTGGTTGATGCTGAAAACTGGATGGCTCACCCAGGCACAGCCAATACCTTACTGAGTATCTTTCAGCACAGAAAAACACCTGAGCAGTTCATCATCTTATCGGGCGATGTGCATTACTCGTTTAGCTATGATGTACGTATTCGTTTTCGTCATGGTGGGCCACAGATTTACCAAATCACCTGCAGTGGCTTTAAGAATCAATTTCCAGAAAAGCTACTCCCCGTTTTCGACAAATTTAACGGCTGGCTATATGGTCACTTCTCGCCACTTAACTTTTTAACTAAGCGCAAGCGTATGTCCATTCGAGGCAGACGCCCCAATGGCGAGCGCAGCAAGCGTTTAGTTAATAATAGTGGTATTGGCATTGTAGAGATTGCAGCAACGGGTGCCCCCACCAAAATAGGCGTATTACATTCCGACATGAGTGAAACCGAGTTTTTACCGCCGAGGCATTAGAACCTAGGTCTTAGGAAAAGCAGGTTAGAGATCCTAGTTCCTAGGCAAAAGCAAAGCCCTAACGGCCGATAGAAGCCGAGAAAGCTAAGACGGAAAAGCCAAGACAACAAGCAAAAGAAAGAGAAGATAAAAGCGATGCCTGTTTTTAGGTCGGTATTTATGTCGCCTTTTGACTGTATAGCAGGACGAAGTCCGCTCTAGCCGCGAAGCGTCCTCGAAACGAGCATGCGAGTGCTCTAGGCTGTTCATGGCGCAAAGGTTAAATGCTGGAATTGAATGCTAGCGGGTTCTAGGTTTTAGGTCCTAGGTTCTAGGTTCTAGGTTCTAGGTTCTAGGTTCTAGGTTCTAGGTTCTAGGTTCTAGGTTCTAGGTTCTAGG
>NZ_JBRILT010000068.1:0-20960 GCF_052977065.1 Shewanella sp. 125m-1 | reverse complement strand
CTAGGTTCTAGGTTCTAGGTTCTAGGTTCTAGGTTCTAGGTTCTAGGTTCTAGGTTCTAGGTTCTAGGTTCTAGCAAGAGCGTGCCAATCAATAAGTTCGTAAAACAGCTATAGATTTTGTACTTCATTTTGCAGGTTAAAACCTTCGCAACTCACATCGATATGCTCGTGAGTGATGGGATCGGTGAAGCATAAGCGCTTCGCCATCAATTTCAGCGGCGCCGCAAAATCATCGGCCGCTTTATCGAGTAATTCTGGGTAAAGTCTGTCGTTTAAAAGTGGCATACCGAGACTCATCATATGTAGCCTTAGTTGGTGGGTTTTTCCGGTGATAGGCTCAAGCTCAAACAGGCCAAAACCATTATGCACTTCTATTAAGCGGATCGTAGAGTGACTATTGGCCTCACCTTCGCTAATGCACATCAGAAAACTTGGAACCGTTTTCTGCAAACGGTTTTTAACCGTCCATGCCATAGGAAGACTTAATGCGCCTTGGGTTATCAGTGAGTTAACCTCAGCATTTAAGGGCGCTATCGCTTGATAAGTTTTGCAGATCTCGCCACGCTTAAATAACTCATGGTAGTCATGTCGAGTATCGCTATTTAAGCTTAGCAGCATCACGCCCGCTGTCGCTCTATCTAGGCGATGAGCCGCCACTATCTCTTGGTTCCCGGTCTTTATCCGCAACCTGTTAACCAAACACTCATTAACGAAGTTACCACTCGGGTTCACCGCTAAAAAATGAGGCTTAAATACCAGCATAAACGCATTCGTCTGTAGTAAAACCTGTTCTTTAAAGGGGATGATAGATTCGCACTCTACTTCACGGTAATAATAGACCCGTTCGCGAGGGGCAAAAGGCGTATCTAGAGTAATGGGCGTGCCATCGCGCCAATGCACTTTTCCCTCAACAATACGTGCTTGCCACACGGCTTTGGCGATTGTGGGAAACTGACTAATGAGGAAGCTAAACACTGTGGGTTTATCGGTTACTGTTTCCGGTAACACCACATAGGAGGCTTGGGTAGCGCGAACAGAGGAGCTCATAAGACTCAAAATATAGAGGTATGCATAATAAAAGTGGCGCTACTTTAGCAAATAGCAGTCTATTATCAAAATCGACTAAAAAGTGCCTATTATCAAAATGACTTAAGAGTGCTGATTATCTCTAGCATGGGATTTAATTAACTCCAGCACAAAATTCATTGTCTTGTGGCAATTTGGCTGGTCAAGTAAGCGCAGCTTGTCTTGATTATAAAGAGGCAGCACCTCTAACCAGCGCTGACTCACCCAAGACGCATCTTCAAGGTGGACGTCATTTTCATACAAACCAAATAGATCCGGGTTAACTTCATAAAACTGCTCTAGGGCGGCGCTAATTAACTCAAACTCACCATAAATGGGCTCATGTTGCCAATTATTGCTACGTAGTACGCGACTGATCCAAATACCATCTTTTCGTTGCGCAGCCGACAGTACTCTCACTCTTTGCTTACCCTCAATCACTAAACCTAAAGAGTCATCATCAAGCAGATTAAAATCGATCACTTCACATTGAGTCGCCGTCTCATAGCAAGGTAAGCTACTATTTTCCCTCCCCACTCCAAAAACAAGCGGGTAATGACCTTTGAGGATCTCAGCGATCATGCTCAGATAGCGTGGATCGATCACACGGATCTCCAAACGCCCTTCGGGTAACAACAAGGTGTCATGGGTTAATAACGCCATTTCTTGTGTCTGCATAATAACCTCCCCCCTTTAATAGGTAGGCCACAGTATTTTGACTTATGTCAATAAAGCTAAAGTGTAGCAGCTGAACAAATTTCAGCCAGCACACAACAC
Organism: Shewanella sp. 125m-1; assembly: GCF_052977065.1. Classification (NCBI taxonomy): domain Bacteria; kingdom Pseudomonadati; phylum Pseudomonadota; class Gammaproteobacteria; order Alteromonadales; family Shewanellaceae; genus Shewanella; species Shewanella sp. 125m-1. The sequence continues at coordinate 19,118 of NZ_JBRILT010000068.1, read as the reverse complement.
CAAGCTCTCCCTACCTAATAGACAGGAAAACGATGGGCTTTATTACACAAACATGCAGATAGGCTATAACCTCTCAATCCGCTGTAGTAAGGTCCCTTTAGCTATAACATCAGCTAAATCATCAGCTAATACTTGGCTAATCGCCACGGATTGACGCCAATACTTAATTCGGCTATCAGTGTCTAAGTACTTAAAGTCTTCTCTATCGGGTAACTTGCCATAGGGCAAACCCTGCAAGTAATTCTGAGTGGGAGCCAAGATAAGTGCATTGTCATAATTGGCTTTCGCCAACCGCCAAGACAAGGACTTATCAAACCAGCCCGGTGACATGTTAGGGTAGAAATGTGGGTATAAAGTAAGGCCTGAACTCTGTTGTAAGGGCAAGTCAAAGTGATAATCAGTAATGCCACCATCGTAATAGTGCCCTTTGGGCGCCCCCTCAATTTGGGTAACCGGAGACAGCACCAAAGGGATAGAGCCTGTCGCTAACAAGACTTGATGCATATTAGCTTCTGATAACGAGTAAAACTGACTCGGCAGATCGTTAAGGTCGGCATAAGGGGAGCACTTTTTATCAACACCAAAAACGCAGCGCTTAAAGTGCCAAGATAGGCTCTTTCGATTAACAAAATTGGTCATGGCAGCAGTCGCTAGCCCCAAAGCTAATGGTCCACGTCCACCCATCTGGTTAAGGTGCCTTGCCTGACACGCAATGTAATGGCTATTGATCTGTTCATGTCCAGCAATCTCAACCGCACCGCGACTCCCCAATAATCCCTCTATAATGCCTGCAACCTGAGTAGAGACCTCTTTTGCTGTCGGTTTAGTATCGTAACGCTGACCAATGTAAAGCGCTTCTAATCGGTCATAAGCTGATTGCGGATTAGCTTGCGCTAGACATGCCAGTCGCCACGCCCCCGATGAAGCGCCGAGAGTATGCAGCGGCTGATTTAAGTCTTTAAAGAACTCGGTAAAAAGATAGCGGTCGAGCCCAGCAATACCGATCCACTTAGGCCCTCCCGAGGCTGCCAGCAAGCGTGAAAACAGTTCAGGTTTAAATCCATTCTCGCTCAGAGTGTTAAAAGCCTTTGGCCCGGCGATAAATCGTAATGCAGACACACTCATCCTTATTCGGTTAATTATTTTCAGTTTCAATCAGTCTACGTCATACCCTAAACTTGATGCTTAATCGACGCAACAGGAAGTATTATCTTGTATCGCCTAACTTAAGTTAGCGTTACACTTCGCCCTATAAACGGTGCGTCTATTGGCGTGCTTTTGTCTAACTAATTAATTGGTCAGATTCGACCACTGCGAGCAAACATCATGATTGTTGATACGTTAGCGAACCGCGACATCTATGCTGCGATTAACCCACAAATTGCTAAAGCCCTTGAGCATCTTGCAACGACCGATTTTAGCCTGCTTGAAGTAGGTAAATATGAACTCGAAGGCAAGAACTTGTTTGTTATCATTAATGATTACCAGACCCAGCCTAAAGAACTTGAAGCATTTGAAGTCCACCAGCAGTATATTGATGTGCAATATGTAGTGAGTGGCGAAGAGGAGTTTGGTTACCTACCTTTAGCTAACCAAACCCCGTCGAAGCCATACTATGGCGAACACGACTACGCTAATTTTGATTATGAATCGAATAAAGATGACGCCGCTTTTATTCCACTAAAAGCAGGTATGTTTGCCTTGTTTTTCCCTGGTGATATCCATATGCCAGGCACTGGTGCTAACGCAAATAAGGTGAGAAAAGTGGTCATTAAAGTTAAGGTTTAATAGCAGTCAGTATCAATATTTCAAGGATAGAATAATGCGCTTTGTCAGTTTACTCATTGTTTTGCAACTTAGCTTTCTCAGCCCATTCGCTATGGCTTCCATCACGCCTGACGAGCTACAACAAATAAAAGCGATACAATTTAATGATGGCAAGGTCATAACGTCCGGTCTACCTAAGAAGTCTGAATTTTCAGCGCTAAAAGCATCAGGTATCGAGCTGGTGATCAACTTAATCCCAACAGAAAACCCTAACGGGTACTCCAATGAAGCTGAGCTGGTCACTCAAGCTGGTATGGACTATGAAGGAATTAATGTTGATTGGCAAAACCCAACAATAGATGATGTTGGCCGCTTCTTTAGCATCATGGAGGCTAATCAAGGTAAGCAGATCTTAGTGCACTGCGCGGCAAACTATCGGGCATCTGCGTTTTACTACCTTTATCTATTAAAGAACGGCCACAGCGACTCTATTGCTTATCAACAAAAAGTGATGGCACCTTGGGGCGAGCTAACTCAAGCCTTAGCTGACTACCCTCAATGGGCAAACCTTATCGAACAGGTAAAAGCGAATATCAATGAGTAAGCGTGTCGTCTCAAGCCCGAACTCTCATCAATTCTAACAAGCGCCCAATCGGGCGCTTTTTTTATTAGCGATAAGCTCTTCTCTTCACATTAGCCATAACTCAAGCTGTCAAATTTGTGATCTTGATCATTATTACCAAGCTGCTAATATAGCCAAACAGAATTAGTTATACCAAAAAAGAATAACAGTATTTTAACGGCACAATTATAAAAATAAGAGCCATGAATAATGAATAAACTAAATGAGTTAACTCAAATCTATCTTGACGCTAATGCCACTACACCAGTCTTACCTGAAGCTGCAGCCGCTGCGCTATCAGCCATGGAAACCTTGTTTGGTAATCCAAGTAGCAGCCATATCACAGGCCTAAAAGCCAAAAATCTGATGGAGCAAACCCGTCAACACGCGCAACAGTTACTCGGTAGTGGTGCGGGTAAGCTCATCTTTACCAGTGGTGCAACAGAAGGGATCCAAACCTCGATCCTTTCAGCGCTGATTGCGGCGAAGACTCAGATACAAGCGGGGAAAAGCTACAGCGTACTCTATGGCGCCACCGAGCATAAAGCGGTGCCCGAATCTCTCAAACATTGGCTTAAGGTGCTAGATATACCAGCTGAGGTAAAAGCTATTCCAGTCGATCGTTTTGGCCTACTCGATCATGATGTTATTCGCCAACAAGCTCCCAGTGCGCTGATGATTTGTACCATGGCTGTTAATAATGAGACTGGCGTATTTCAAGACCTACAACAGTTAGAGCACACTATCCGTAGCAGTAATCCTGCTATATTTTGGATGGTCGACTGTGTGCAAGCCCTAGGTAAAACGGCACTCAATCTTGAACAAACAAGCATTGATTACGCGCCATTTAGCGGCCATAAGCTCTACGCACCAAAGGGGATAGGTTTTGTTTATATCCGAGAAGGTGCACCTTTCACGCCTTTTATTGCAGGAGGAGGCCAAGAAAGTGGTTTACGCTCAGGCACTGAGAACCTACCAGGGATGGCCGCACTTGACGTGATATTTAAGATGCTACTACCTAACCAACACTCTGCGTTTAGTAACAACGAGGCACTACACAACTACAGACAGCAGCTTGCAGATACCTTGACTCAGTGTTTTCCGCAGGTGGTGTTTAATAATAGTTTTGAACATAGTGTGCCAACGACAATTAACTTTGCCGTACCTAACTTCAGTAGCAAAGAGATCATGGACCTCTTTGATGCCGCTAATATTCGTGTCAGCTCAGGCTCAGCCTGCAGTTCTAAGGTCACCCGCAGCTTTGTACTCGATGCCATGGGGTTACCTGCTTGGCAAAGCGAGTCTGCCATTCGAATGTCTTTCGGGCCAGCCATGACCCAAGCTGATGTAGACACTGCTTGTGAGCGCATCAAAATGGCCTCTCAAGCCTTAACCCAAAGCTGCTTAGTTGTCGACATCGCGAATGATACGACAGACAAAGCCGAGTTAGATGGCTTATTACAGCTGCGTTCTGGCGCTAGTTGCACTTGGGTTTATGCTGATAAAGTTAGTAAACAAGCAATCATTATTGACCCGCTCCCAGAGCTGCAATGCCGACTTGATACACTGCTGCAATGCCAGCAACTCACCCCTGTTGCGATTATCGACACCCACGGACATGCCGATCATGTGTCTGGGCGTGAAGTCTTAGCTAACCGTTACTTAGCCGAGCAAGATAGCGATATTTTAGGCTGGCCTTATCAGAGCCAAACCATCGAGCAATTTGGCGGGGAGTATGAGGCGATTACGATTGGCTCACAGCAATTAATAAAAGTGCCGACTCCGGGTCACACCAGCGATAGCATAAGCTTACTCCTCTGTGCAGCTGAGCAAGGTGAGCAAGGTGAGCAACTGCAGGTTCAGTATGCTTTTACTGGCGACACGATTTTAATGGGAAGTCTAGGTCGAACCAATTTTGATTCGAGCTCAAGTTCGGCGCTGTTTAGCAGCCTAAAACGACTCAATAACAGCCTCAGTCCCGATACGCTCATTTGCGCAAGCCATGACTACAATAATGAGTTCACCACCAATCTCAGCGCAGAGATGATGCGTAATTCGCTGCTTAACGCGGTATTAACGCAGCAAATATCTGAAGCGGACTTTGTGGTGCGTAAAGCGCAGCTCGATAGCCACCTAAATGATGAAGTGGGGACAGAAATTATGTGCGGTGCCTACGTGGGCAGCTGTGATAAGTCTGCCATCAAAGAATATGACTCCAATAGCCTAGCGGCAGCGATGCATAATGATAGTCAGGTACGGATAATCGATATCCGCGAGCCCCATGAATATGCTCTCAACCATGCCGATGGCTCAAATAAAAATGTGCCTTTGACTCGGCTAGTACAGTTTATTCAAGAACATCAATACCAAAAAGACAAACCTTGGGTACTGGTATGTCGCAGCGGTAGCCGCTCGATGATCGCTGCACAAGCGATGCAAAGATTAGGCTTCGAGCAGATCTCGCACCTTAAAGGCGGCTATGCGCTCAATCATTAAATTATGTTGCGCCTAGCGTTATCGGCAGCATAAGGTTTAAGCACTTCAGTGATGGCTTAGAAGATTAAGCGCATTAAAAAGCCCTTTGCGGATAACTGCGAGGGGCTTTTTACGGGCAAATTAACATATTAAATCACTACTACTTTGCCGCGACCATCACCGAACACTGCTTAGGTTTAACCTTAGCTTTTTTGCTTTTTGGCTTAGCTTCTGCTGTCGCAGTTGATTTAGACGCAAGCGGTTTCGGTTTTTCAACCTGAGTTTGAGTCAACTGTTGTTTCCACCAGCCCAGCTCACCACAGCCATTGCCGCTGGGGATCGCCGCTTGATCTCGGCAAAAAGGGTTATCATCAGGGCAACTCAGTCTAACGTGCATATGATAGGTATGGCCCCACCAAGGACGAACCTTATTCAGCCAGGAATCATTAGCTAAGCGCAGATCACAAAGGTGTTGCTTAATCACGGGGCTGACAAATATCCTTGCAACACGTTCATCTTCTGAGGCCAGCTTTAGCATTTGAGTATGCGCCTTAGACCATACCTGAGTATCAAGTTTGAACTGCTTCTTATTGACCAATTTAAGGGGGGTAGGCTGCTCACGCTCAGCCTCTGTTAACGGCTGACTCGTTTGCTTCAACCAAATATCAACATCTAGCCCTATCTGATGACTGCTATGTCCCTTAGTAAAATTGCCGCCCCTTGGCATCGACATGTCGGCGACCAAAATATCACTGAAGCCTTGCTGATTAAGCTTGGTAGCATAACCCTCTATAAATCGTATCAGACTGGGGTGACCATAATAACGCTGTCTTGCGGTACGAATAACCTGATAACCTTTGCCAACCAGTGGCAGCGCTTGAGCCCCCTTCAAACACCCATTGGCATAACTGCCAATGGCACTGGCTTGAGTACCATAAGTGGTACCCACGGCTTCCCAAGGATTTGCCGTCGCCATCGATGCAACAAACAAGCTCAAGCCTACAAATCGGCGTACGCCTAGCCCGGTGATCTTCCACAATCGGCTCGCTAACATCCCTTATCTCCCTATGGCGATGGTTACTTTAGAATGCATAAACTAAGTCAACCCACTTTGATTCACTCTATAAATGCATTTTGGCTCACTCCATAAAAGATAGTTGAGATTACAGCGCTATCATCAGCGTAAGCTAAATAATGATCGCTACAGTAGGTTTTACAGAGGGGATTTTTGATGGGTAGTTTTTTAAGAGGAATTTAAAGGATATTTTTGAATCGGAGTCTTTAAAAGGTAGCCTTTGAAGAATAGTTTTAAAGTAGAGCCTTTAAAGGGGAGTCGCTCTGCGGGCCAATAGCTCAACTCTTGAGTGTTCGACTGTAAACGAGTATTTGAGACGCAATTTGATTCTAGTTAACCGTCCTAAAACGTAATGTAGAAGACTCACTTTCAGCTATTTGCCAAGCCTCTCTTTTGCTGTTCACATATAAGTCTCTGCAATTTAAAAAGAGTATCAGCCATGATACCGCCTATCACTTAACATCGTGTATATGCTATTAGAATCTGTCTACACATGAAATCAACACAATCATCCACATAAGCATAAACAGCCTAGAAAATGCGGAGCGATCCCGCTCCGCGTACTAAATATGCCAGCCATGCTGGCACTTTATTCATTAAGGTGGTTAGGCATAACCGCAAGCATCATTATGGAATAAAAACATTTCATATGACTCGCCCCTTAATAACTAAATCGCTGTATTAACAACTTGCAAACCGTAGCTAAAAAGCAAGAGATAACGCTGATGGCAGACTAATGCGTCAGCGTTATTTCTCAAGCCTTCTCCATTATCCATAATGGAGGTTCAAAAGATTAAACTTGCTTGAATATCGGTGCTGCAATGAGCACCAGATATTCAAAGGTATTACTTGCGCCCTTGATATAACCAACGGTAAAGCGTCGGTAATACTAATAAGGTCAGCGCTGTCGAACTAAAGAGACCACCGATAATCACCACGGCTAGCGGCTGCTGGATCTCACTTCCTACTCCTGACGAAATCAGGATTGGAATAAGGCCTAATGCTGAGGTTAGTGCCGTCATCAGTACTGGGCGTAAACGCCCTACCGTGCCTTCATAAACCGCATCATAGAGCGTCTCGTCGGTCTCTTCTTTAACGCTGGCTCGACGTTGATTAATAGAGTCGACCAATACCACTCCGTTTAGCACCGCCACCCCAAACAAGGTGATAAAACCAATAGAGCTAGGCACCGACAGATAAGTGCCGCTGACAAACAGTGCAACCACACCACCAATTAAGGCCAGCGGTACGTTGGCCATAATCAAGCCAACTTGCTTTACTGAGCCAAAAGAGAAATACAGTAGCAGTGCAATCAAACCGATAGAGATAGGTACGACCAACATTAACTTTTGCTGAGCACGCTGCTGGTTCTCATACTGACCGCCCACAACTACTGTGTAACCCGGTGGAAGTTCAGCCTGAGGCACGATGGCGTAAATATCATTGACCACTGAGCCCATGTCACGATCAGAAACGTTAGCCTGCACCACAACGCGGCGCTGAACATCATCACGACGAATGTTAGGTGGTGCCATCTCAATCACAACATCGGCGACTTCACCAAGACGAACCGTAGCACCGCTGACGCCCGTCAATAGCAAGTTTTCTAACACATCTGGAGAGCTACGATATTGCTCAGCTAAACGCACGTAAATATCGTAACGCGCATTACCATCGATAACTTGGCCTGCACTCCCGCCACCAATACCCTGGCTAACCAGCGCCATGATTTCATCAACACTAATGCCATAGCGAGCCAGTTGATCACGCTTAGGGCGAACAACTAATTGCGCCTCACCACTGACCTGCTCCAGTGATACGTCTACCGCACCTGGGATCTGTGAGACTAAATCGGTCAGCACTTGGCCGCGCTCAGATAATACATCTAAGTCGGGTCCAAAAATCTTAATCGCTAGCTGGGCTTTAACACCTGACAACAGTTCATCGACGCGAGTCGCAATGGGCTGGGAGAAGGTAAACAGTAACCCTGGATAGACGTTAAGTTTTTCTTCCATCTTACGTTGCAGTTCAAAGCGATTTTCCGCGCTTACCCATTCATCAACCGGTTTCAATCCGATATAGATCTCGATGTTGTTAACAGGTTCAGGGTCGCCACCTAACTCAGCAGCACCAATACGGCTTAGGGCGTAATCCACTTCAGGGAATTCAAGCAGAATCGCCTCAAGCTTTGGGGCAACATCCAGTGATGTGCTAAGGCTTGCCGTAGGAGCAAGGGTGACACGCAGATTAATGGTGCCCTCTTCAAGTTCAGGTACAAACTCTGTCCCTAACCTTGGCAATAACATCATGCTCATGGCAAACATGACAGCAGATGCAATCACCAACACTTTAGGGTGTGCCATGGTTATGCTTAATAGTTTACGGTAAACGGACTCAATCGGCTTAAGCACCGCACTTTCTCGTAGCACAACGCCGCGTTTAAATAGATATACCGCAAGCGCAGGTACCGCAATCAAGGCAACTAACAATGCCGAGATCATCGCAAGAATAATACTCACCGCCATCGGCTGGAATAACTTACCCTCAACACCTTCAAGGGCAAACAAGGGTGCAAACACCACGATGATGATCGCGGTCGCGAAGAAAATTGGGCTACATACCTCTTTAGCCGCCAGCATGACGCGCATAGCGATACCACCGCTAGATTCATCATGAACGCTATTTTTAGTGCCATCTTCATCGCTATGGTAAGGATCTACCTCACCAGAAGCGCGCTTTTGAGCGTTTAGTAAGTGGCGTTTATCGGGTTGAGTGAGATGCTTGAAGATATTCTCTACCATCACCACCGAGCCATCCACCAGCATACCAATGGCAACCGCTAAGCCACCTAGCGACATCAAGTTTGCTGACATACCAAAGTAAGACATCACTAACAGTGCAAGACCGATAGAAACAGGAATAGACAGTAGTACCAACATGGTCGCGCGGATGTTGACTAAGAACAGCGCCAAGATCACCACGATAAAGATAAACGCCATGAATAGCGCGTCACGTACCGTAGTAACGGCTTGATTAACAAGGTCTGCTTGATCATAGAAGACTTCAAACGACACACCATCAGGTAGCGCCTGCTCAATCATTGCAGTGCGATCGCTAATATCGTCGATCGTTTCTTTGGTGTTCGCACCCATACGTTTAAGTACAACACCTGCAACCACTTCACCCAGATTTTGAGTATTTCCCGCTTCGTCACGGCGCGTCATTGTCACCGCACCAACGCGGATTTCACTGCCGTAATCGACCTTAGCAATATCACCCACACGTACAGGGGTACCGGCAACTTCGGTCAGTGGGATTTGTGCAATCGCTTTTAGACCCGCATCGCCCGCAGGCAATAAACCATAACCACGTACAACTAATTGCTCCTGGCCCTGATCCATAAACCAGCCACCCGCGTTGCGGTTATTGCTCTCTAACGCGCTAGTGACCTGCGCCATAGATAAGCCGTAGCTCAATAGCTTGTTTGGTTCTATTTGCACTTGGTACTGACGTACCTCACCACCAAACGATAATACTTCAGTCACGCCGCCCACAGGCATCATGATAAGTTTCACCATGTAGTCGTTGATACTACGCAGTTCAGCAGCATTCACTCCTGACTCAGGTGTGGCACGCAAGATGTACTGATAGATCTGTCCAAGACCTGACGTATTTGGGCCAATTTCAGGTACGCCAACTCCGTCGGGGATCATTTCACGAGCAGCTTGCAGCTGCTCAAACACTTGCTGACGCGCAAAATAAATATCAGTGCCTTCAGCAAATACCACAGTCACAATCGACAAACCCGTACGTGAAAGTGAGCGAACCTCAGTCACCGCAGGCAAGGCATACATCGCCGACTCAACAGGGTAACTGATTAACTTTTCAACCTCTTCCGCCGCTAAGCCTTCGGCAGCAGTATTAACCGTTACCTGAACGTTGGTTACGTCAGGAAAGGCATCTAAATTGAGTTTTGGTAGCATAGCGATACTGGCAATAACCAAGCCTATTAGCGCAAGCACTACCATCAGACGGTTGCGAACGGCAACGTCTATGAGTTTCTGTAACATAGCTGCAGCCTCTTAGTGATTGTGGATATCGAAACCAGATTTAGCTTGCTCAGAGGCGAGTAGAAACGCACCTGACACAACAACCTGAGCATCTTTCGCCAAACCGCGCACCAAGTTCATGCCACGCTGACGCTCAACCACTTCAATCTCTATCGCTTCAAAACCATCAGCGCCTTCGATGAACACCTGCCAGTGACCGTCGCTACTACGTGTTAGCGCCGAATCAGGTAAAATAACCCCACCTTCTGAAGCATCAGGAAGGTACAGTTCAGCAAATTGACCTGCATGTAACACATGGCCTGCATTTTCAAAGGCCACTAAGATCTGCTCAGTACGAGTGACGCTATCAAGCTCATGTGAACGACCAATGATGGTGCCTTCCATGCTCTTGTCGCCAACTTTGACCACTGTTTTGCTGCCAATACTGACATTTTCAGCTTGCACTGGCGTCAACTCAGCTTCTACCCAAAGGTGTGACTCATCCGTTAACTGCATTAGCGCCGTACCTGCCGGTATAATTTGGCCTAACATGGCGATATCTTGCTGAACACGACCTGTAATCGGCGCAATCAACTGATAACTACCTATGGTTTCTGGTGCATTAGCTAAGGCTTTAATCTGCGCTGGCGTCATCTTCATCGCTTCTAACGTGGCACGCTTAAGCTCGGCATCCACTTGAGCTTGCAGGCGACGACTCGCGCTGACAGCGCTAGCGCTCATGCGCTTCACTCGGCTCCACTCTGCTGCGGCATTAATATAGTCAGCTTGCGCTTGAGCCACGGCGACGCCGCCTAGCGTTAGCAGTACATCTCCCTTGTTAACTTCTTGCCCTGGAACAACGCTTCTTTTTAATATGCGAACATCTACCTGAGGAGCAATAGTGACGGTTCTGTCTCTATCCACGACCAAGGTGGCTGTAGCGACAGCTTCTAGACTAAAAGTTTGCTCACTCAACTGAGCGACTTCGATACCCGCCAATGCCTTTTGCTCAGCGGTCAATTTAATACCATGAGCCTCTTCTTCAGCTTCTTCTGCATCGTGACCATGACCATCACCTTGTGCGTTCTCTTGTTCTGCATCGTGATCATGACCGTCATCCAGTGCATTTGCTTGATCAGCGTCGTGATCGTGGCTGTCACCATGGGCGTTGGCTTCTTCGGCGTTATGCTCGTGAGCATCATCTTGTACTTTCATCAAAATGATCTCTTCAGCACCGTGATCATGGTCATCGCCAGCGGTTGCAATCGTAGGCAATAAAAACGCCGTGGTTAGTGATATCAAAAAGCCAAAGCTCATTGCACGAGTAATTGCATTTAGTCCGAATACGCTCGATTTTACAGTGCTGTTCATATTGTTAAGCATCACTTGTTGTACCGTTGAATTATTTGTCGTTTTCATCATCTAAGCCTTTATTTTCTCTGCTCAAGAGCTGCCACATTGGCACCTTGAGTTGATAGCTGACTATTGAGGTAGCCTTCCAATTGCCCACTTACACCCATCCAGTTCAACCAGTTTTCATACAGGGCTGATTCGAGCGTTAGACCCGCTATATAGCTGCTGCTCATCTGTCTTTGGCTTTGTAGGTAATCGCTAGTATTGATGTCGCCAGCCTGCCACTGTTGTGACAATGATTTGGCCGCTTTAGTACCTGATGTAAGGACTAAATCACTCCAATCTTTATAGCGCTCAGTGAGTCGAGGAAGGCTTAATGAAAACTGCTTTTGTTGCTGTAACAACACACGTTCTTCGGCAAGGTAGGCTTGCTCTGCAATCACAATACCTTGATTAGCAACAGCAATAGCTTCGCTATAGTTATTTCTAATCTGTAGAGGGATCGACACGCCTACACCGAACTTATTCTCGTCACCTTCACGCTCTGCGCTAAGGCTAATACTCGGATCGGCGCTACCATCAGCCTTTGCTTGTTCTACTGCGACTTTGGCAACCAGTACTTGTTGATAAGCACTCTTAAGTGCTGGCAGCTCTGGTGATACCTCTAAACGACTTGCTTGTAGCGTTAATGCATTAATAAAATCTTCAAACGGCAGTTCAAATTCACCAAACAATGCCAATACGGCTCCATCTGCTGCAATTGATGCTTGCTCGCCCAAGGCGTAATCAGCGGCGCTGTTAGCAACGTCGAGTTGCATTAACTGCAACTCAACACTCGACATATCACCCACCTCGGTGCGCTGACGCGCAATTTCGAGTTGCTCTTTGGCACGATTGAACTGCTGCTTTTGAAACTCTAGCACCTTACGCGCCTGGTTTTGATTAGCTAACGCTTGCAATCTTTCGGCTAGCATCTGATTGCGTTCTAGCGTGATAGTAGACAGTAAAATTTCGCTTTCAAGCTGTGCTATACGGGTAGCAACACCACGCTTATCGCCCCAATCGATAGTCTGACTGATATCTAGGCTATAAGTGTCATCGGTGGCATTTTGGTAACCCAAACCAAGCTCGGGGTTATAAACCGCCTTGTCTGACGCAGCCATGTTTAACTGTGCCTGTTGGCGGCGCGCAGCTTGAGCCTGCACTTCTGGCAAACTATTGAAGCGTTGCATAACCTCAGGAAGCCAATGGTTAAACTGCCCCATGTTATTTGTAGAGGCGCCAATTTGCGCTTGAGCCATAGACTCGGGCAATTGAGGATCAGTGTCCGCAGCTTGCAGCCTAGTCACTGAACCTGCCAAAAGGCCGAGTATCAGGCTGGCAATTATCGTTTTTTTCATCGTGGATCCTATCAACCCGAACGCAATCACTTCTATGCGATAAAAAACACCTAGCCTATGTAGGCTGCAGTAGTGTCAATGGCATGAATATGCGCTCGGGTGTAAATCGATATGAGTCAGTATGGATCCCATGATTTACCCCACAGATGACACAAATAATATCGAGTCAATAAGCGAGATATAGCAAGATCCACACAGTAATGTAATAAAGATTTAGCGAAGCTGAAGTTGGCGCTTAGCGTATGTAGCGCTGAAGGTGAAAATCACCTAGCCGATTTCAACCCCTATAGGGTTAAACGATTGGGGGGCGGTAATCCGGGAGTTGCTCTGGGGGAAGGTATTGCTCGTTAATACTATTTAGCTCATCGCTCACAGGTACTGATGGCACGATAGAGACAAATGACATTGCCGTCACGTGACCGCCGTGACAAGGGCAATCGAGGCACAACTCAAAACTTTTCGATTCGGTTTTATTGATTGTATGACTATGTGCGGTGTCATCGACATTAACGACTTGCTGTTCAATTGGGCAGGTACAGTCTACACATTGAGCAGAGGTTATAACATCTGCAATAAATTCGAGATGTGGGTGTGGCGCGCTTTCTTCCTCGTGATCCCCTAAATGTAACTGGTGCGCGCCAAGATTGCCGCCTGCAAATTGCAGGAGGACAACGGCGATCAGCACAGCTGCCATTTTATAAAGAGACTGGGGACTAAATAGACGCAAACTTCACCTATTGATTCGGTTTATAAAGCTAACAAAAAACGTATTGTAGCGATTAAGACTCGCATAATAGACTAAAGTTCACTGTAAACAAGATATTATCTAGCGCTTAGTGAACTTGCTCTCATTTTCAATGCGAGTCGGTTAAACTGTTGATATTTATTTAAATACACAGTGTTTAGCGTAATCGGCCGCTTCGTTAGCCGTCCAGTCTCCAGATGGCTTTTCTTTCATCTGTTTACACCAAGCTTCGCTGCCAACTTCTGGCGCACAAGCGCTCAGTCCAAATACCAGTGCACAAACCAATGACAGCCCTGACAGTTTAGTTAAAGACATCTGTAAATCCTTCTATTTAAATACGGCAATGAATGTTGCCCGATTATACCAAGATTAATTGCCCGTACGAGCAGCGATCCATTGTGTAGCCAACTCTTTTTGTTCTAATGGATACCAGGCCACTTCACCTTGCATAAATGGCCCCATGAGCCGCACTGCATTACCAAACCAGTCAGGACCACCGACAAGCACTAAGGCATCGAAATTTGGCAACTGAACTTCGCCGCTTCCTGTTAACGATTGCTGCTGCCAGCCCTCGAGTAAAACATCGGCTTCTACATAGATACAGATCTTACCGCTTGTGTCGCGATAACGCTCAATCAATGGTTGCATGATCTGACCGTAATCCTGGGTCGATAAGCGACCACTGGCAAATAAACTGATCACACCCTTAGCAATATCAGGGATCTTACACAGCATACATCGGCTCCGTAATTCTCAATAATGACGTAATGATTGCTTGATAATAGCAAACTCGCCGCGAAGGAAAAGTAGACCATCCCTTATTTCGGCTAAAAGTCTGTTAATATTGAGCAAAGGAAATTTAAGAGCCTACGCCTAGTTCCGCGTCAGGTAAACCATCAAAATAGGCGTACTGCTTTGGCAACAATAAAAATATCAAATTCAGTATCGATTCAAGACAGCGAACTCGAGTGGCAATTCATCCGCTCCAGTGGCGCAGGAGGCCAGCACCTCAATAAAGTGTCTACGGCTGCACAACTTATTTTTGATATCAAAAGTTCCTCTTTGCCTGAGTATTACCAGCAACGTTTACTCGCTAAGGCGGATCACCGCATTACCAAAAGCGGTAAAATCATCATTAAATGCCAGCAAAGCCGCAGTCAGGATTTTAATCGCCAAACCGCACTTGAGCAGTTTATTGTTTTAGTGGCCAGCGTTAATGCTGTGCAGAAAAAACGTATCGCGACCAAACCGACTAAAGGTAGCCAACGTCGCCGAGTCGATACAAAAAAACAGAAAGGGGCGACGAAAGCCCTCAGACAAAATAAATCTAACTTTTAGCCCTTAAGCCAAAGTAGAAAGAGGTGAGTCGAGATGAGAAATACTCACAAAGTTTGGCTATGTAGCTACAATGTTCGACAAGCAGCAGTTTTTTTGTTGAAATCAACGCTATAAGCGCATATTAATCTGCGTTCACAACAATGTATTCCAAGGGAATTGTCATGAGCAGCCAAGCAAAAATCTTATTAGTTAATGGTCCTAATTTAAATTTACTCGGACGCCGTGAACCTGGCCACTATGGTCATCATACACTGGATCAAATTGTCGATGATCTCAAGCAGAGTGCAACTCAAGCCGGAGTGCAATTAGAGCATATTCAATCAAACGCCGAACACTTACTGATTGAAGCTATTCACAATAGCGATGCCGATATAGTGATTATCAACCCCGCCGCCTTTACTCACACCAGTGTAGCGCTTAGAGATGCATTGCTTGGAGTCGCCATTCCATTTATTGAAGTTCATTTATCAAATGTGCACAGCCGTGAGCCATTCCGTCACCACTCTTACTTTTCCGATAAAGCCATTGGTGTGATCTGTGGCTTAGGCGCTCAGGGATATCAATTTGCACTGCAAGCCGCTATAGCTCGCTTAACTGCCACTGAAAAACATTAAGGTCAACCTAGTTAATGGATATTCGTAAAATCAAAAAACTGATCGAGTTAGTGCAAGAGTCTGATATTGCAGAACTTGAAATTAAAGAAGGTGAAGAGTCGGTGCGCATTTGTCGCCACAGCCCTGTACCGATGCAGTCAAATACACACGCATATCTCGCTCCAGCGAGTAGTGTCGCCCCAGCAATACCACGCCCAGTGAGCTCAAACAGTGCAGATGATAGCGACACACATCAGCTGCTATCGCCTATGGTTGGCACCGTTCACCTCACGGATAAAAATAGCCACACACCGCTGTGCACTGTCGGCCAAAACGTTAAGCTTGGTGAGGTCGTGTGCACCATCGAAGCCATGACGATGAGCAACCATATTACAGCTGATAAAGCGGGCATCATTAGTGCCATTTTGGTGGATGATGGTCAACATATCGACTTTGAGCAAGTCATTCTAGAGATAGAATAAACGCATATATACAAAAGCTTAAGTATTTAACAAGGAACCCTATGATACTCATTACCGGTGCAAGTAGCGGACTAGGCGCAGCGCTCGCCAAACTATACGGCGATGAAAGCCCAATTTGTATCACAGGCCGCAATAGCGAACGTTTACAGCACATTTCAGCCGTTATTAATCAGCCTTGCCTGACTCAAACTACCGATTTATGCAACGCTAATGCTGTTGAGGCCTTGTTTGATTCTCTGCCGCAAACACCTTCAATGATCATCCATAGTGCAGGCAGTGGCTATTTTGGCCCCATCGAAACACAATCATCTGAGGCTATTCAAACGCTGCTTAATAACAACGTTACCTCAGCAGCTTTCTTACTACGTGAAGCTGTTAAGCGCTATAAAGACCAAGCTGTGACGGTGGTCATCGTCATGTCGACCGCTGCGTTAGTCGCTAAAGCCGAAGAGTCTACCTACTGCGCAGCAAAATGGGCTGTCAGAGGCTTGGTCGAGTCGGTACGTTTAGAGCTAAAGAATAGTCCAATGAAATTAATTGCTGTCTACCCTGGGGGCATGGCCACCGATTTTTGGCCTACCAGTGGTAAACAAGCCAATACCAGCGACTTTATGAGTGCTGATGAAGCTGCAGGCATGCTAAAACACGCTTTAAAGAGCACCGAACACGGTTATATTTCGGATTTAACCATCGCTCGCGGTTAAACCTAATTGAGCGGGGATTATTAGCCGCTAAATTAAATGAAATAACTCAAACCTTTTCTATACTTAGCGAACCTAAGAATAAATAATTTGACCTAGAGTCAGGATAAGGAAAGTGGATGCGAACGGGTTTACTGTTTCTGGTTTTCTCAACAATATGTTTATTTATCGGCTATCACACTTACCTATTTATTATGCCGAGTGTTAAGGTCATTAATCAGTCTGGACAAATTTTAACTCGAGTCGAAGTCAGTCTGCCGAGCAATAACTTAGTATTTGATAATATTGCCCCTACGCAAACAATGCGTATTCATTACAATACCGATCAAGCTGACGGAGACTACGCATACAGCATTCGACTATCATCTGGGGAGCACATTAATGGCCGCTGCGGTTACGTTACTCACGACCAATATATGAAAGTCCTAGAGTTGACCATAGACAGCGACGACCAAGTTAGCTGTGCTGAATAGGTTTATTCGCCAAGTAATGCAGCAATCTGCTGGTAACTGCTTTGGTTATTTTGATAATCAATTTCAATCGAATATAACTCGCCATTGACTAACAAAACTAATGATGGGAAACCTTGAATAGGTAAGTGCCTTGTACGGTTTAGCTCCCCCTCTAACATCGCCCTGGTTTCATCACTGTTCAACGCTATCGCAAACTGCGTACTATCAAGCCCAAGTTTGTTCGCCAGTTCAACTAAAGTGGCATCATCAGATGGGTTCTTTGCCTCTAAATAATATGCCTGTTGAATAGCGAGCAACATCTCTTTTTCAAGGCCAGATTCTCGAGCCAGTAAAGCTGCGCGGCAAGCCGGATAAGTCGAACGACGTGGCTTACATTGCTGCCAAAAATCAAAATTAAACGCTGTGCCCAATTGCAAAGCAATTTTGCTCCAGGTTTGCACCAAAAACTGCTGCATCTCTTCAGGCATAGGCTCATCACTATCTGGTGCTAGGCCGCCCAATCTATATTCAATATTGAGTTCAGGAAAGTCTACTTGCAACTTAGATTGCAGTCCTAACCAAGTCTGCCTATAACCCCAGCACCAGCTACACATAGGATCATAAACATAATAAAGAATTGCCAAGTTCATGGATGATTGTACCTCCGTCCGTTTGAGGACTCCTAGACTACCTAGCCTGATAAATATGTCTAGTAATTAAGACCATTCGATCTATATTTTTTGACATATCATTCGAAGTAATCGATAAAAAAAAGCATGAAAAACTAATCGATTTTCTATGTCGGTTATTATATTTAAACAGCTTTTACCCGTATCTAAGCTCAAACCCGATATCAGCATTATTCGCGGTTAGTTGTTAACGCTCACCTCTTGGTAGCTAAATTGGCCACTGTCTAGCTGCTGTTTGCGTTCCTGTTTAACATTAAAATCAAGCTGCTTAAGATCAACTCGTTTTATCGCACTGTCATTCATGGTTTTATAAAATAATAAACCATTGCTCTGATCAATTACCGAGGTCCATTGAGTCGCACTCGGCAGATCAGTAATGTGGGATTTATCATTAAATTCACTACCAATTGGGATATCGAAGTTATTCAAAATGTGAAAAGCTTGTGACACCGCCTGCTGAGCGTTATTCAACACAGGACTGCTATTGACGTAAAACGCTGCACGAACGAATCGAGATGGCGGTGAGATATCACCCGGAAGGCCCACAAAGTTAGAACCAACACCAAAGGATTGCGCCTCTACACCATTAATTTTCTGTGGTGGACTTATCCCAGGATGAAGATTGATATAATTATTAAGGTTGGTCACTTGCCAATTATAATCTGGCGAGTTAGTTAGCACCTTAGCCGTATTTTTATGAATATTTATTTTGCCGTGATCCATTATTTCAATCACTATGCTATTGCCCTGCTTATCTGATACCCGCCAATGCGCAGTCGGTGAAGGATTACCCTGCTGGTCAAAGTAGACTGTGACAATCTTAATTTTATCTAATGCAGCTTCAACCTCAGCGACAGTCTCAAATCGAGTCAACATCCAGCGTACAAAATCCATATCCGTAATGTTATTGTCAGTTTGCTTTGGGTCATACTTGGAAAGCGAGCCGTAATTGCGGAAATAAAAGAGCCCTGCACTTAAACCTTTCTCATTAATGCCTTCAGCAATAAAGCGATCATCACTGACTGAAATCCCCACAAAACCATAGTTACTGTTCCAGGTTAAGCCTTTTTTCTGATCGGGCATAATCGCCGTATATTGATAATCTCGAGGTGAGATAATGAGTTTACTATTAAGGTCATTATGACCCCACTCGATAGTACGAGCCTGAATTTGATCATTACTGCTAGTCGATAACGTTATTCCGGTACAAGCACTCGCACCATGACTAATACCAAACTGGAAAATTAACTGGTCACACTTGCCCAATCCCTAGAACACAATTTTGTCACTCGCTCTGAATTCTCAGTAAAGGTATTCCAAGCCTCACACACACTATCGACAATATCTTCATAATTTTTGAAAACTCTATTAGCAAGG
>NZ_JBRILT010000067.1:0-20998 GCF_052977065.1 Shewanella sp. 125m-1 | reverse complement strand
GGCCGAATATATGGGTGCAATGAACTCTTCTCAAAGTTGATATTAAATATCTTGCAAACCGGATGGGTCCATATATGCTGTAGTTAAGCCCTCAGGGATGAGTTCATGGCGTCTTGTGGAGTCAATATCCAGCAGCTAGAACATTCAGAGCCTAATCCAGATACAGGGGCAGGACAAGCTAATCCGATTTTTTACATGAGGTGGTACACACGAATTGTACAAGTAGGGAGTCTAATATAAAAAAGGCGCAATAGAACTGATAACGTTAGTTGGATTAGCACTAAAAAAAGTATGAAAACAAATAGTTATTTCTTAGGTGTTACAAAAAGCGGGGAGTTTTGGAGGCTCCCCTAGAGCCGCACTCCGGCACATGAGTCACTTGCTGCGGTTGCTCCCTTCCAGGCCTGGCCGAGTTCACAAGTTATCATTGCGGAGGCATGCGAGGTAAGCACCCATTAACTAGCTCAGAAATGACCCAAGTTGGGTTAAGTCGTTAATGTCGCACTATATGTACCACTTCTGATAACTGCAAACAAGTTTATTATTGAAAGTCACTGCCTACAAATAATCACTTGACCTTCTGCGTAAACAACTGATAATAATGAATTTAAATTTGGCGAGCCAGTATGGAATTACAATATAATAGAGAATATGCTTCAATAAAGGAGTTTTCACCTTATACACTTCCTGATTTCGTCTTAATTACAGGGGTTAATGGCTCAGGTAAAACTCACTTACTGAAGGCTATAGAACAAGACTTCATTCGCGTAGACAGCATCACCCGCGCTAGACAAGAAGTTATCTATTATGATTGGAACACTCTGGTACCCAACGTTCCACAAGCTGTAAATATAGCTAATCTACCTGATATCTCACAAACCTTCGAAAATACAAGGCAGTTCCGTGTAGCTCTAGAACAACAGATCAGCCATATCTGTAACCGTTATCATGTATCGAAAGAGCAAGAAAAGCAGATAATAGAGACCCTAGAAGTTCCCGCTATTGAAATGGAGAATTTTAGTCGGTTCTCAAAAGACATTAACGGTCAGATCCAAAACAGCGCAGTTCAGATCAGGAGCAACCTAAGTGCCATTTCATCGATTGATGGGTTAGACGATCGTACTATTATTAAATTAGACCAAAACTCCACGAAAAATTTACCTATAACATTCAAATCTGGGCAGTCTTTATTTCAACATTCATTTTCTCTTATCTTCTTGCGATACTATGAACTAGTCCGTGATAATAAACTGAGTCGATTAGACTTTGATGACGGAGATAGCACCTCATCTTATTTATCTGATGCGGATTTTATTGCCCGACATGGTCGCCCACCTTGGGAAATTGTAAATAATATCCTCAATAGTGCAAATTTGGATTTTCAAATTACTTTTCCAATTGGTAATACTGTAAAAACGTTTGTTCCCAAATTAATAAAAAAGTCAACAGGAGTCGAAGTCAAGTTTCAAGCTCTTTCATCTGGTGAAAAAGTACTAATTTCTTTTGCTTTTTGTATTTTTCATACCGCAGATGAACGAAATGACTTATCGAAGCCTAAGTTAATTCTTCTTGATGAAGTTGATGCTACTTTACACCCTGCTATGTCACGTCAGTTAGTTACTATAATTAGAGAGAATATAGTTAAAATGGAGGGGATTAAGGTCATCATGACGACTCATTCACCATCCACTGTTGCAATAGCTCCTGAAGATAGTATTTATTTAAAGAAACCAGATCTATCCACCCTAGTAAAAACATCTAAATCTGAAGCCATGAATGTCTTAACAGAAGGAATACCGAGCTTAGCAATTGACTTCTCAGGGCGAAGACAGGTGTTTGTTGAAAGTGATTCTGATGCAGAAAGGTATGACGCCTTGTATCAAATATATAAATCACAATTAAGTTCTGAGATATCACTAGCTTTTATTGGTGCAGGGGCTAGAAAAAAAAGTGGTGAACATACTGGTTCAGGTTGCGCAGTAGTTATAAAGACCGTTGATAACTTACGCAGTGCTGACAACAGCAAGATATTTGGTTTAATAGACTGGGATTGTGACCAAAAACGCTCTGACACAAAGGGAGTAAAAGTACTAGGAAAAGACTATTGGCACTCTATTGAAAACTGTTTATGTGACCCTCTGCTTATTGCCTTATTCTTACTTCGAAAAGCTCCAAGTTATCTAAGCGATCGACACAATTTGAGTACAGAAATTAATTACATTTCACTGCCAAACATGGAACATATCGAATTACAGAAAGTTTCAAACCTCATTCAATCAGAAGTGCTTAAGTGTAAAAGTGATGAACTCACATATGATTCTATTGAATTTACTTATCTAGGAGGCTTTAGCATTAATGTCTCAGAAAGATATTGTCAGTTCAGAGGTCATGATTTAGCCGAAAAAATTATTGACACTTTTAAGCCTTTGGAGTCGTACCGTGAAGACCCTGACAGATTATTGAAACTAATAATTGAACAGCCAATTACAGAACATAAACAGGTTATACCAACAGCGCTATTAGAGTGTTATAGAAAACTACTTTCATAAGTTAAGATATGCTCTTAGTAACGATGGAATAATCAAGCGACAACCTCAACTCTGTTACTAACTTGTTGGGCTGAAAGGTAAAATATCACAAAATTGTCTGAGGCCTTTTAATAAGAAGGTCTCTGCTAGTTTCCCCCCTGCCCCCCTTCGATTAGAGACACAAAGACAAATCTTTAGCTATAGCCCTGCCCCTCTAACCTGTGGACATAAACACTAGAGCAACCAAGGCTTAGACCCCTGAATCATTAGGCTCAACAAACCGTCGTTAGATGACACCATCATAAGTGACCGCAAGCAGGTATCAACAAATTACCCATTGACATTGATGACACCCAAGATTATTGTTGATACCGTTTATGACACCAGCCACTGAGACCAACCTAATGAGAACCTTTGCATACTGTCGTGTATCTACTGTTGAACAGAACGCTGAAACACAAGCCCACCAGCTTAAGGAGAGAGTCGCTGACCTATTGGATACTCGCATCATAAGTGAATCTATATCTGGTGGTGTCGCTGCTATGGCTCGTCCAGCCTTTAAGGAACTAGTCGACCACAAGCTTGAGGCTGGTGACAGATTGGTAGTCTTGAAGCTTGACCGCTTAGGACGAGATGCTATTGATGTGCTTCAAACCATTAAGATGCTGACAGAGAAAGGTGTCTCAGTACAATCGTTAGACCTGCCTGTATCTGACCTCAGCACCCCAGAGGGAAAACTCATGCTTAGTCTTATGACTGCCTTTGCTGAGTTCGAGAAGTCTAGGATTGTCGAGAGAACACAAGAGGGTCTTGCGAGAGCTAAAGCCGAGGGTAAAACCTTAGGCCGACCAGTAGCAAAAGGTACGACTCAATCAGTACTCAAAGCTAGAGCCGATGGTCTATCCCAAGCCAAGGCAGCTCAAGTACTAGGTCTATCATTAGCAACCATCAAAAGGCACTGGAATAAAGAGCTACAAGCCCTCTAAATGATCCGTAGAGGCACGTTAGACCTCCCTTAGTACAATGGTAGCCATATGGCTTTATGAGGCAATCAAGATCCTTTAAGATCTATAAATGCTTATCTGTCTGTGGCTACCTGTTTTAGTCAAAATCACCAAAAATAGCACCTGACTCCAGACTATAGAAAGAAGACAAGTCGCTATGACTGATTCTCCTGACGTTGTTTCGATCATATTGATTTTGGTCTCGCTCAAGGCATCTCGTGCCTTAGAGGCTTTAACCTTTGCCGACACCTTAATACTTAAGCCTGTCATAGGGTTGCTAGTGCCGTAATGGAGAGCTGCCCACTGTAATAGTGAAGAGACTCGGGTCAGTCGCTTATTAACTGTTGATACAGCAAGGTCTGCTTTGGATGAGAAGTGTCGTTTGTATTCTAATGCTTTAGCTAAGGTGAACTGTTCAAGACGTATATCGCCTATAAGACTAATCATGTCTTTAAAGGTCTGGCGGTTAACCTGCTCACTGTGTGGTGACCATGCGCCTTGCTTGCGTTTCTCTTGGCAAAACTCTTCTACAACTTGGCTGAGTCTTGGGAGCTTAGGATGACTGTTGTTGCTTTGGGCGGTAATAGTGGGAGCAGAGACATTGGCTGGTCTTAAGGCCTCTTGCGTACAGGCTTGAGTATGAACCGCCTCAGTAGTGCCTTGAGTATCACCATCAGCAACACTGCGTAACTGGCTCAACACTTGCCAAGACTTACGAACGGCTTCAAGACGGTCTCTAGTCGCTAAGGACTTTCTGATTTCACGTTTACCAAGGGAGCTTTGCTGAGCTTCGGGTACGACTATTCGCGCATACCAAATGCCATGACGAGATTGAAACAAATATGGGGGAGTTTTAGCTAAACTATTTCTCATCGAGTGTACCACCAAGTGTATCACCTGAGGTATTTCTGAGATAAGCCTTTGATTAGACTTTAGTTTGGAGGCTCCCCTAGAGCCGCACTCCGGCACATGAGTCACTTGCTGCGGTTGCTCCCTTCCAGGCCTGGCCGAGTTCACAAGTTATCATTGCGGAGGGACCCTAGGGTCACCATCGATTTCTTTAAGAGCGTTACTCCAAAGAACGGCTGCATTATCTATCATGCATCACCAGCAATCAAGTGATTATCACCCAAGTTTACCCAATTTGGGTTTAATCGACGATTCTATAAACAAAAGCCCTTAAATAAGGGCTTTTTCACACTATAAACTAGAGCTTATCGCGTAAGGGGTTGGTTATCCGTTTAACTGTAGGTAGCTATAAACTAAGTTTGCTGCGGTTTTTCTCGATTAGCTTTTCACCAATCCCTTTCACTTCGGTGAGTTGTTCAATTGAATTAAAATTTCCATGCTGTTGACGATACTCAACAATTGCAGCGGCTTTAGCCTCACCGATACCACTTAATGCGGATAGCTGAGCAATTGTTGCGCTATTAATTTTAATCAACTCGGATTTAGCTTTAGATTGTTTTGCTTGCTGTGACGTGGGTGCTTCTGCAACTTTCGTTGCCGATACTGCAGGAAATATTAATAAACTCGATAGGCATAAAACAGACAAAATGACTTTATACATAGAAAACTCCTTTTATTTATCCATAAATGTGTGGCCGCAATCCTTTTTCCATCGCCACAACTAAAAGATAGATCACTGTCGCGAATTTAGCCAGTCAGCGCCCACCATCACACCAGCACCAACAAGAAAGAGATCACGATCACACTAAAGGTATAATGGCTAACTTTCAGTAACTTGTATTGCACATACAAAAAATGCCTGTTTGATGAATAAATGTCGAATTAACAGAACAACTTTAAGTGACAGTAATCTCAAATGCACTATTTTCGGGAGAGCTCGCACGCTTTTTATATGCCAAATCTGTAAGTTTTTAACGCCATGCCAGGTTTTGAACTTAGCTAAAGCTGAACTAGAGTGAGTCAACCTAAAATAATAATGGACATGACAATGTCATTTGAATCAACAAAAGTACCCGATAATACCGATGGCATGATGTCAAAACAGCAGAAAAAGTTAATCATTTTGGCTGCTGATATCATACTGTTATTTTTGATGTATAACTTCCTTCCCTTCGAACAAGGCGTTAATACGGGTTTAGCCTTACTGGTATTTACAGCAATTCTGTGGTTAACAGAAGCCATTCATATCAGTGTCACAGCAATTCTAATTCCAATTTTGGCCGTTCTATTTGGTGTGTTCGAAACACAATCGGCAATGAGTCACTTTGCGAACCCTATCATTTATCTATTCTTTGGTGGTTTTGTGCTAGCTGCTGCGTTAAACCACCAAGGTATTGATAGGTTGATTGCCCAGAAAGTGCTTGGCGCTTCAAAAGGTCGCCTTTCAGTAGCCTGTGTGATGCTATTTGGGATCACCGCGGGTCTATCTATGTGGATCAGTAATACCGCCACAACCGCAATGATGTTACCTCTTGCTCTTGGTATTTTGCATCAAATCGATATCGCTAAGCATAAAAGCACCTACCTGTTTGTGTTGCTAGGTATCGCCTACTCGGCCAACATCGGCGGGATAGGTACCTTAGTGGGCAGCCCGCCTAATGCGATTGCGGCTGCTCAAGTAGGACTATCTTTTGCCGATTGGCTTGAGTTTGGTCTTATTACTGTCGCAATTATGCTGCCAATGATGCTGATTGCACTTTATTTGTACTTAAAGCCCGATCTTTCGATGATCTGTGAAGTGAAAGCCGAGCAGCAGTCATTGAACTTCCAAGGTAAATTAACCCTACTTATTTTCATTTCAACAGTGTGCTGCTGGATTTTCAGTAAACCTCTTTCACAAGCCTTAGGCGGCATCGCTAAATTCGATACAATTGTAGCCCTGAGTGCGGTCGTACTATTGGCAGGTCTTGGGTTAGTCCAATGGAAAAAAATTGAAACCACAACAGATTGGGGCGTACTTATCCTATTCGGTGGCGGCTTAACCTTAAGTGCTGTACTTAAAGCAACGGGCACAAGTGTATTTCTAGCCCATTGGATCACCGATATTTTTGGTAATACCCACATGGCGCTATTTACATTTGCAGTAATAGCCTTTGTGGTCATGTTAACTGAATTTGCCAGTAATACGGCCAGTGCAGCATTATTGGTTCCGGTGTTTGCTGCCATAGCCGAAGCTTTAGGGCTGTCACCTGTTATGCTGTCAGTATTAATTGGTATCGCTGCATCTTGTGCCTTTATGCTACCTGTTGCCACACCACCAAACGCTATCGTTTATGGCTCCGGTTATATTAAGCAGTCTGAAATGATGAAGGCTGGTGTGATTATCAACTTTATCAGTATGGTAGTGCTTTATATCATCGCGCATACTTTCTGGGATATTTAACCCAACACAAAAGAGCCCAACCTTAGGTCGGGCTCTTATTATTCATTGTAAAAATCAGCAAGTATTAACCTCACACGAATTGGTTATTACCCCAGCTTATCTAAGCCCGCCTCAAGTGCCTGAATAATATCTTCTACCGATTCTAGTCCCACCGAGATCCGCAGCAAATTATCCGTGATCCCCGCTCGACTTCGCTCTTCATCTGTATAAGGAGAATGTGTCATTGAAGCTGGGTGCTGGATAAGCGATTCAGCATCGCCAAGACTGACCGCAATAGAAAATAACGGCAACTGATTAATAAAGCTTATCGATTCCTCAAGGCTGGCATCAAGCTCAAACGCTATTACGCCGCCCGCTCTTCGCATCTGCGTGCCAAGCAATTTATGACCAGGATGGCTTTTAAGTGCTGGGTAGTACACCTTAGATATTTTCGGGTGGTACTCAAGGTAACTAGCGATTTTTTCAGCATTATCACAATGCCTTTCAAGGCGAACATCTAAGGTTTTTAATCCTCGCAGGATGAGCCATGCATCATGGGGAGAAAGCACTGCGCCAACATCTTTGAGCACTTCATATTTAATCACCTCCATCTGCTGATGACTCGCGCAGATCAGCCCGGCAATAACATCACCATGACCATTGAGGTATTTAGTGGCGCTGTGAATAACAATATCGATCCCATGCTTGATGGGTTGCTGCAATAAAGGCGTCATAAAGGTGTTGTCCACCACACTCACCAAATTGTGCTGCTTAGCGATACCAGCTATCAAATCTAGGTTATACACATCTAAATGTGGATTTACTGGTGTCTCGCAAAAAATTACTTTGGTATTAGGCTTTACTGCGGCCTTAATTTCCGCTTCGTCATTGAAATTAACTAATGATACTTCAATGCCGAACCTCACTAACAGCGAAGTCATTAACGAAAAAGTACATCCATAAACTGCATTAGATGCGACTAAATGATCACCATGACTTAAGTTTGCCAATAATGCTGCCGATACCGCCGCCATGCCAGAAGCCGTCGCAGCCGCCGCTTCGCTGCCTTCTAGTGCAGCAATTTTGCGCTCAAGCTCTGCTGTCGTCGGGTTTCCTAAACGCGTGTAAATATAACCTTGTTCAGCTCCCGAAAATCTCGCTCCGCCCTGCTCTGCGCTATCAAACACAAAAGTAGCACTTTGGCATAATGGCGTCACCAGCGCACCGACGGGGTTACTCTCACGTCCAGCATGGATTACTTTTGTGGCGAGTTTCCATCTATCTTGCATATTGCTCTCCCAACTAATTTACACTGACTTTTTAATCGTTGTGAATGTCAGTTAACTCTCTTCAAGCTCAAATGAATTTACCAACCCATTAAATCTAAAAATCAAACAACAGGGCTAACTCTTATGCACTCAACATGAACTACTCAGGCTAAAGATCATACTATTTGGGAGGAATTTGACTTAAGCAGCATGTAAATTGAATGTTACAGCCAACGGGAAATGTGAGGAGGCAAGTGGGATTATCAACGATGTTTTAGTGAGTGGCTAACTTATAAGTGTTTGCTAAATAGCACTTATAAGTGTTTGCTAAATAGCACTTATAAGTTAGCGCGAAGCCTCAGTCGCGAGCATCATCAAATCGTTTAATATAACAAACTAGTCTTTATGGACCGTTGTCTTCTCTGCTTTAACGCTTTTAGACAATACGCTCGCCGATAGCTCTTTTAGACTGAGTAGCAGTTCTTTATGGATCCCTGAAAGCTTAGGCTTAGATTGCGCAGTAAACTCAAGCGGACGACATAATGCCATTGCTTGGTAACCGAGCCTTGCCGTTAGCAGTCCGCCACCTAGCCCTTGAGCGAGTCTGGCAGATAATTTACCTGACATCTCTACCGACAACAATTGAGTGCCTAAGTCGGTAATAATCTCGCTCGAGCCGGCGTAGATAATATTGCCTATAATGCTGCGGATCAGTTTTATGCGACTCCAATAACCCAGCTCAACGCCATAACAAGCTGCAAGCTTATTAATCATGCTCTGGTTACGCCAAAGAATAATCGCCATATCTAACATCGCTAAAGGACTCGCAGCCAGTAATAAAGCCGATTCTTGAGCAAAACGTCGCACAATTTTTTTAGCAGCTAAATCACGCTCACTCAATACCAGTGAATCGAACAATATGAGTTTTTCAGCGTCGTTATGTTCCGCTGTAACACTTTGCTGATATCGACTAACCTGCACGGTTTTAGGGAGTTTCTCAATGATCTCATCAATAAATGGATCGGCCTCTCCCATCTGCATGCTGTGCACTAAACGGTTACCAACACTTTGACTGTCTTCGATAGCCTTTAAGGCTTTTAGCTTTCGCCATTCAACAAAGGTCATCTTACCAGCCCATAATGTCACAAGAACGGTGACACTGGCATAAAGGCCAAATAACCAACTACTCTGTAAAAAAGCCGCTTGTAGGCTAAGAACGGCTTCTACAACCACGACCACAGCGATACCGACTAGGCACAACCTCCCCAACCAACTGCGTTTACGCGCTAAGTGCGGATCTTTTGTCGTTTCTTGCGCTAACGGATCAAACGCCGCTAAACGCTCGTCAACTAGGGTTTCAAGCTCTGACTCTGAGAAGCTAGCGGTTTCGATAAACTCGAGCTGTGGATCAAAGCTAGTCGCTGCAGCTAGCTTTATATCTGTCTCATTGCTATCAGAGTCACTATTGTCGAATCGTTGTTGTTTTTTAATGGAATTATCACCTTGTGACATACACACTCACTCGTCTAACGTTTACCTAAAGACTGATCTAGTATTATTTCAACTTGTCACCGAGCAAATACTGTAAAACATGATCTAAACGTATGTGCTCAAAATCGGCGTTACTGCGCTGCGGATGTTGATTCACTGCTGGCGCAAAATTGACAAACTCAAAGCCCTGATTATCCCAAAAATCAGCAGAGGGTAAAGACTTAGGCACCTCTCCTGGAAACAGGGTCACAGGCTCTTGCTCGCTAAGCTCGGTGCCACGTACCACTTCTATTTCGCGTCCATCTTGTTTGACCATGCCATGGCTAGTTGATTTAATCGCACTGATCGCCATGGTTTCAACCTCACAACCCTCAAACTTAGCGTGTTGCTGACTTTGATGAACCAATTGAGTCAATAAAGATAAAACATTGCCTTGCTGATCACGAGTAACATGGTCAACTTTACTGGCTGCAAACAACAGCTTATCTATTTTTGGCGAGAAAAGTCTTTTGAGTAAGCTCGACTGGCCAAATTGAAAGCTTTCCATCACCGCATGGATTGCTGATTTCATGTCATCAAATTGAGCACGGCCACGGTTTAGTGGGGTAAAGCAATCGACAAGTAATAGCTGCCTATCAAATTTGGCAAAGTAATCATGATAAAAAGGTTTAACGACCCGACTGACATACTCTTTATAGCGCTGCTTTAGCGTGTGATAAAAGCTGTTAGAGGCCGATTGCTCAAGTGTTTGAAAGCCTAACTCATCAATATCAAGCAGCGGAAACAATGCCAAAACAGGCGTGCCATCTAACTCACCCGGTAACAATAATCGCCCCGGCTGAGCATAATAAAATCCATGATTCGTCACGCAGTCTTGCAGTAGCTTTTGGTAACTGTCTGCAATTTGCTGCAGCTTAAGTTCATCAGCTTCGCTAGCCAAATCAATGCTATTAAGTAATTGAGTAAATTCAGCATAATAAGTCGAACACTGAAAAACGGCCTTTCTTTCTACTTGCGTATTTGACCACTGCTGAAATGACAGTTTTAGCATGGGCAGATCGAGTAGCCATTCACCCGGATAGTCGACAATATCTAAATATAAGGTGGCACTATCGGTAAGCTTTGATAGTAAACCTTTAGCTGGACGATATTTTATGGCGAGTCTGAGCTCGCTGATACTACGGGTAGATATTGGCCAGACCCGAGGTTCAGTCGTTAACGACTTCATCGCCCCGTCATAATTAAAACTTGGAATAGTTAAATCAGGTTGCATATCGCGTTTTACGCCATACAAGCGACCATCACGCGCGACTTGCCATAAGGGTAAGTGTGAGCTTGTTTCTGCAATACCGGAATGCAGCAGTTGATTAACAAGGCCAGTAATAAACGCTGTTTTACCCGCCCCAGCCAAGCCTGTAACCGCTAGGCGTAGATTTCTATCGGTTGTTCTAAGCGCAACGGCTTGGGTATTCTTAGTGAGCTTTTTGAGAGAGCGTTTAAGACTTGCCATAAAATGAAGTAAAACTCGTTTTGAGAAAGTTCTAGGGCAGTATAGCCTGCCCCGTCATTGAACTATAGATCATTGCTTATAGATCATTGGCTACAGATGATTCATCTATAAATTATTGATTTGATCTTTAAGATCGTAATTGTCAGAAGTGACGTGACGTTCTAGATTTTGTAGCCTCACTTCTAAAGTTCTAAACTGGCTATTCACATCCCTTAAGGCCATTTTAGCTGGCTCTCCTGATTGCCAAAACTTTTTCTTCAATTCAATCTCTTTGCTTGCAAACTCGTTCTTTCCTGTGCCAGGTTTAATATCCAAGATCATCCAAAGCAACACGTAGATGATCAGCACAATCCCTGAGCCACCCAACAAGAAGATTGAAGCGGCAAGTACTCTAACTAACCAAGTTTCAAAATTGAAGTAATCAGCAATACCGGCACACACACCCGCTATTTTACCTGACTGAGGAATCCGATATAACGTTCGTTTACCATCGTTCATCCTGACTTCCTCCTTGTTATTTAATTAAATAGTGGCGCAGTTCTACAGTAATGAGTCGAGGTTGTTTAATCATTTCGACTCCTCCACTGTGGTGCCTCACTGTCTAAGATTGCTTCTAACGTTTCAATGCGGTGTGACATTTTGTCAGCTTTGGCAATCAGCTCATTAAGCTGGTTAAACTCTTCTTCAGTAAGGCCTTGGCTAACCTGTCTCTTACTGCGGTAATGCAGTATTAACCATATTGGAGCCACGACTACCATAAAAATAATAATCGGGGCCATTAAAATATCCGGGTCCATAACTCACCTCCTTTTAGGTTATTACTTAGTTTTAGTTTTACTTCCCTTTATTTTCGCTTTAAGCGCTTCAAGCTCGGCGTTAACTGAATCTTCAGCTTCTAGCGCAGCGAATTCATCGTTCAGCGTGCGCTTATTACCCAAATCGTATGAATCAACTTGAGATTCTAAATTTTCTACACGACGCTCATATTGATCAAACTTATTCATGGCATTATCAATTTTACTTGAATCAAGCTGCTTCTTTACTTCTAAGCGTGATGAAGCTGTCTGCTTGCGCATGATGATAGTCTTTTGACGTGCTTTAGCATCGGCTAGCTTATCTTGTAGCAAGTTAACTTCTTCTTTAAGACGCAAGATATGCTCTTCAACAACCACTAATTCAGCAGCAAGTGTTTGCGCTAGGTCATTAGCTTTTTGTTTTTCAACTAAAGCCGCTTTCGCAAGATCTTCACGGTCTTTCGATAAAGCAAGTTCAGCCTTATTTTCCCAATCTTGTACCTGCTCTTGTACTTTAGCGATGCGGCGAATGATCTCTTTTTTCTCAGCCAATACTTTGGCAGAGGTAGAGCGCACTTCAACTAACGTGTCTTCCATCTCCTGAATGATAAGACGAACCATTTTCTCTGGATCTTCAGCCTTATCAAGTAATGAACTGATATTCGAGTTTATGATGTCTGCAAAGCGTGAAAAGATTCCCATAATAATTTCCTCTAATTAACGTTGGATTCGATAAATATAATCCACATTCCGTGCCAACTTTCTATTTACCCAACAATACAATGACTTAAACAATTATTTAACTTTTACTTTCATTTATAAACTGACCGTCATATTATTATTTTCACCACTTATTAGCGTGAAAGACTAAAAATTACTGTGAGAAAGCAATTTCAGCAAGATAACCTGATTGGACAATCCAATGCTTTACTGGAAGTCCTTGAACATATTTCACAAGTAGCGCCTTTATCTAAGCCGGTACTCATTATTGGTGAACGCGGTACAGGTAAAGAGCTTATCGCTGAGCGTTTGCACTATTTATCAAAACGCTGGGATCAAAGCTTTATCAAGCTCAACTGCTCATCGTTAAGTGAAAACTTACTCGAAAGTGAGTTGTTTGGCCATGACTCCGGTGCATTTACCGGAGCGAATAAAAAACATGAAGGCCGTTTTGAACGCGCCGATGGCGGCACCTTGTTTTTAGATGAGCTTGCCAATACTTCAGGGCTAATTCAAGAAAAGTTATTACGCGTAATTGAATACGGCGAATTTGAACGCGTCGGTGGAAGCAAAACGGTACAAACCGATGTGCGCCTTATTTGTGCCGCCAACGAAGATCTTCCCTCTCTTGCTGAAGCGGGTGAATTTAGACCAGATCTACTCGACAGACTCGCTTTTGATGTGATCACTTTGCCCCCCTTAAGACACAGAACAGAAGATATCATGCCACTTGCAGAGTATTTTGCGGTCGGTATGGCAAGACAGTTAAAGCTTGAGCTATTTGAAGGCTTTAGCCCAAATGCAACTAAGCAGCTTATGGAGTATCAGTGGCCTGGTAATATTCGCGAGCTTAAAAACGTTGTTGAACGTAGCGTTTATCGCAATGCCGATACCAACATCGCCATTGATCAGATCATTATTGACCCCTTTGCTTCCCCCTATCGACCAACAAAGCGCGTTAAAACAAAAGAGCGTCAGCAAAGTGTGTCTTCTGAAAACGTTAATTTCACTAACAATGGCACAGAAGTAAGTGCTAACCCAATAACAAAGGTCGACAATACGGTTAACTTCCCTATCGACTTCAAAACACACTGTGAGCAAAACGAAGTAGCTATTCTTAAACTCGCGTTAGAAGCGGGCCAATTTAACCAAAAGAAGACCGCTGAATTGCTCGACCTTAGTTACCATCAGCTTCGCGGGATCTTAAAGAAATACAACTTGCTGGATAAATAATTGCTGTTAGCTAGCGGGCACTGTTAAAATGGCTGACAATGTTCAGCTAAAAAATGATTGCTTAATGAAACAGCTGCTAAAGAGAATAAAGTTGATCACCGGGATCGTTGCGATTAACTTGTTACTCATCGCCTGTGGGCCACAGCAAGTTCCCGCGGGTTTAGTCTACTGCTCGGAAGGCAACCCTGAGACGTTTAATCCTCAGTTAGTGACCTCAGGAACGACAATTGACGCCACTTCACAACAAATTTACGACAGTTTAGTCGATTATGACCCGATTTCGGGTGAAATAGTGCCTTCTCTTGCGACCTCATGGGACACCTCTGAAGATGGGCTAAGCTATCGCTTTAAGTTACGATCAGGTGTCAAATTTCATCATACCCCTTGGTTTACACCGACTCGCGAATTAAACGCCGATGATGTGCTGTTTTCTTTTAATCGCATCATAGATAGCAGCAACCCTTACCATCAAGTATCAAAAAGTGGTTACCCTTTCTTTCAAAGTATCGGTTTTAATCAAACTGTCGCCAATATAGAAAAAGTGGCTGATGACGAAGTGATTTTTCACCTGAATCAAAGTGATGCATCATTTCTTGCCAATTTAGCAACCGGTTTCTCTGTTATTTTGTCTAAAGAGTACGCCGATAACCTCATCAACCAAGGAACCCCTGAGCTGCTGGACAGAAACCCTGTCGGTACGGGTCCGTTTAAGTTGGTCAAATATGTCAAAAATGAGCTTATCCGTTACCACCGAAATGATGATTTTTGGCGCACTTTACCTGAATTGGAACAGCTTGTTTTTAATATTACCCCACAAAGTAGTGCCAGATTAACCAAGCTCATCACGGGTGATTGTAGTGTATCTGCGCTCCCTAAAGCTGGCGAGCTACCTGTGATTAAGCGCCACCCTAGCCTTGAGCTTGATACCCAACTTGGTTTCAATGTCGCATTTTGGGCTTTCAACACCCAAAAGAAACCTTTTGATGATGTTCGTGTTCGTCAGGCATTGGCCTACGCCGTCGATAAAAACAACATCTTAAGGGTGGTTTACCAAGAAACAGCGATAAAAGCGACGGGAATGCTGCCCCCCCAGTCTTGGGCCTACCATTACAATAAGAGCCGCTATCAATATAATCCTGAAAAGGCACGCGCCTTGTTAAAGGATGCTGGAATAACCAACCTAAGCATTGATATCTGGGCGATGCCCGTTGCACGTATTTATAACCCTAATGCGCTTAAAACAGCCGAACTAATCCAGGCCGACTTGGCCAATATCGGTGTTAAGGTCAATATTGTCACTTACGATTGGAGTGTATTTAATCAAAAACTTAATCGTAACGACTATGACTCAGTGTTAATTGGTTGGAATGCTGATAATAGCGATCCTGATAATTTCTTTTCACCTATTATGAGTTGTGACTCTCTCGACTCGTCGAGTAACCGTGCCCAATGGTGTAATTTAGAAATGGATAGCATCTTAGCAAAGGCCAAAGCCACGACATCAGAACCCGAACGAAAAATACTTTATCAGCAAGCTGAAGCGTTATTTATCGAACATGTGCCTATGATGACATTTGCCCACGCTACCCAGTTGACCTTTAAAAACAGAAACGTCAAACAAACACAGCTTACTCCTTTTGGCGGGATTTCATTTGAACGAGCCAAAAATATAGCGCCTGAGGGAGACTTATAATGGGTCGATATCTTTTACGCAGATTAAACCTATTTTTTGCCACAACGCTTGTATTAGTTGGCGTGTTGTTTGTGACGACTGAACATTTCCCCGTTAATAAGGCATTTGCTTTAAGCGGAATAGCGGCCCCGAGCGCAGAGCAATTACAGCAAATAGAAGAGACTTATCAGTTAAACGGCAATCAACTAGAGCAGTTTATTGCCTATGCAAAGACGCGTTTGAGTGGCGATTTAGGCTTATCTATCACCTCTCAACGTCCAGTTATTGAAGAATTAACCCAGGCATTGCCTGCTTCATTTGAGCTAGCAACGGTTGCAGGGCTAATTGCAGTACTACTGGGCGTTCCATTAGGGATATTCGCCTCATTAAGTAAGAATAAAATCACCCAACACAGTATTATGGCGATCACCTTAACCGGTTATTCAATTCCGGTATTTTGGTTAGGCCTCACCTTATCACTCTGGTTTGGTGTCGAACTTGGTTGGCTGCCAGTATCAGGGCGGATTAACCTATTATATGAAATCGAGCCAAAGACCGGATTTATGCTAATCGATACCCTCTTCTCTGACTCGGTATACCGTTTCTCCGCATTTAAAGATGCCCTGTTTCATATTATATTACCCTCGATAACCCTAGCCGTATTGCCTTTTACAGTGGTGGTACGAATTACCCGCGCCGCCATGTTAAACATTATGGACCAACCTTACATTAAGGCAGCTGAAGCTCGCGGATTACATACTGGAACCATTGTGCTACGCCATGCGCTGCCAAATGCGCTTATTCCCGTGCTAAAAAACTTGGGGTTAATGCTGGGGACTTTTGCAAGTTACGCCATGATTGTTGAAGTTATCTTCTCCTGGCCCGGAGTCGGCAACTGGTTAGTATCGGGTATTTATCAGCGTGATTACACAGTGATCCAAGGTGGCGTGTTAGGCGTTGCACTTATCATCATTTTTTTAAGCATCTTAATTGAAGTACTTCATAACGCTTATAATCCGCTAAGCAGGAAAGAACTTTATGCCGCGAATTAGAATTTATCAAGAAGACCATATCCCTTCGCCAATGCAAAAGGTGTGGCAGGCATTTGCTGATAACCCGTTCGCATTAATAGGGCTTTGGGCTGTATGTTGTTTACTTATAGTGGCAATTTTTGGCCCATGGATAGCGCCATTTTCACCAGAGCAACAGGATCCATTGGCACTGCTTTTACCGCCGTCTTGGGATGCGAGTGGCACGGTTGAGCACTTTCTCGGGACCGATGATTTAGGCCGAGATATCTTTAGTCGCTTGCTTCACGGTGCGCACCTTACGTTTGGCATGGCGCTGGCTATTGTACTGGCGTCCTTGTTAGTCGGTTTCATCATTGGCTCAATTTCTGGCATGATGAAGGGGCTAAAATCATCAATTTTAAGCCACCTTCTCGACGCGCTGTTATCCATTCCATCTTTATTAATGGCAATATTGGTTGTAGCGGTTATGGGGCCAGGATTAGATAACGTATTTTGGGCTGTGGGTATAGCCCTAACGCCACAGTTTGTAAGGGCAATTCACCAAGCTGTGCACGAAGAACTGCAAAAAGATTACGTGACAGCGGCCAAGTTAGACGGCGCTAACTCAGTACAGGTTTTTTGGTATGTCATTATGCCAAACGTATGGGAAACCGTGATAATCCAAACGACGCTGGCCATTTCAGCTGCGATTTTGGATATTGCAGCACTGGGATTCTTAAACCTTGGAGCGCAAGCCCCAAGCCCTGAATGGGGCGCTATGGTCTCTCAAGGATTAGATAACTTATTGACCGCACCTTGGACTGTAACCATCCCAGGTGTTGCTATTTTATGTAGCGTGCTTGCTATTAACTTAGTCGGTGATGGTTTGAGATCGGCGTTATCGCCCATCAGAAATTAATACTATGCCTTTACTTGATATACGTAACCTCACCATTGAACTTGATACGCCTCAAGGGCGAGTCAAGGCTCTGGAGCGCGTTAGCTTAACCATAAACCCCGGCGAATTACACGGCCTTGTGGGTGAGTCAGGCTCAGGTCGTACTCTACTCGCTCGCGCGATTTTAGGGGTGCCTGGCCATAACTGGACCATTACTGCTGATCGTATGATGTGGGATGGCCAAAACCTAATGGACATGTCTACCAAGCAGCGCCGCAATTTAATGGGCAGTGAAATCGCAGTCATATTCCAAGATCCTACAGGTAGCCTAGATCCAGCGATTACAGTGGGTAGTCAGCTCGTTGAAGCCATGCCTCAAGATAAACAAGTTTCATTTTGGAAACGCAATAAAGCGCGTAAAGCAACGGCGCAAAAATGGTTGCATAAGGTTGGTATTAAAAACAC
The DNA here is from genome assembly GCF_052977065.1 of Shewanella sp. 125m-1. Lineage (NCBI taxonomy): Bacteria > Pseudomonadati > Pseudomonadota > Gammaproteobacteria > Alteromonadales > Shewanellaceae > Shewanella > Shewanella sp. 125m-1. Next base: position 3,074 of record NZ_JBRILT010000067.1, on the reverse strand, counting down.
TGAAGAGGTCATGAGCAGTTATGCTTGGGAGCTCTCTGCAGGTGAGTGTCAGAAAGTGATGATAGCAATGGCCATTGCCAATCAGCCACGCCTATTGATTGCAGATGAGCCCACAGACTCGATGGAGATCAGCACTCAAGCGCAGATATTTAGACTTTTAAGTAAACTTAATCAACTACACAATGTATCCATTTTACTTATCAGCCATGAATTAGAAACCTTATCGGGCTGGTGCGATCAGCTGACCGTACTCTATTGCGGTCAAGTGATGGAATCGGGCCCGACATCCGAACTCCTCGAGCAACCATTTCATCCTTATACTAAAGCGTTACTCGATAATATGCCCGACTACTCCGGAGTATTGGCCCATAAATCCGTGATGAAAACCTTACCAGGATCGTCGCCAGCATTGCAACATCTGCCTATAGGTTGCCGACTTGGACCGCGCTGCCCGCAGGCGCAGAAACGTTGTGTTAGTAAACCTAGTTTGTGCCATAAAAAAGGCCGCTATTTTGCTTGTCATTTCCCCTACCACAGTGAGCCATGCAATGACGACACCACTTCTTAAAGTTAATGATCTCAGTAAAAGTTATTATGCTGGCTACAAACGTTTTAAGCGTCAATACAACAAGGCGCTTTCACCGGTATCATTTGAGTTAAACCAGGGTGAAACATTAGCCATTGTTGGTGAAGCGGGTTCGGGCAAGAGTACAATAGCTCGAATTTTGGTCGGTGCGGAAATTAGAAGTGGCGGAGAGATTTTCTTCGAAGGGGAACCATTAGATAAACACGATCTAAAACAGCGTTGTCGCCTGATCCGCATGATTTTTCAGGATCCCAATACCTCACTTAACCCAAGGCTGACCATTGGCGAATTGTTGGATGAACCCCTGAAATTTAATACTAAACTGGATAGTCGTGAACGCAAGGCCCAGGTGATTGATAAGCTTAGAAAGGTTGGCCTATTACCGGAGCATATTGAATTTTATCCACATATGATCTCTGAAGGACAAAAACAGCGCGTTGCCGTAGCGAGAGCGTTAATGCTTGACCCAAAAATTATCATTGCTGACGAAGCCTTAACCGCCCTCGATCTATCAGTAAGATCACAGATCTTAAACCTATTGCTCGAACTGCAACAAGATATGGGGCTGTCTTATATATTCGTGTCCCATAATATGAATATTATCCGCCATGTCAGCGATAAAATAATGGTACTTAAAAAAGGGGTGATGGTTGAGAAAGCAACTACAGAACAATTGTTTAATGCACCTCAACATGAATACACCCAAAGGCTGATCCAAGAGCAAAGTTTGTTTACCCGAAAAAAATAACAAGGGTTTGTTTCGCTTTGACTGGGCATAAACTCGTAGGATTAGGCCTCTAAGGCCTCTTTTCCAGTCTGTAAACTGCTCCAACCACTGATAAAAAAGCCGATTTTCAACAAAAACGAGTGCCATTTGATGTCGGTTTAATTATCCTAGAGACAATTTTTTAAGAGAATCAAAAAATATGATCATCAAACCTAGAATCCGTGGTTTTATTTGTACTACGACCCATCCTGTTGGCTGTGAAGCTAATGTTCTTGAGCAAATCAACTTTACCAAAGCTAAAGGCAAAATTGCTAACGGCCCTAAAAAAGTATTAGTCGTTGGCTCATCGAGTGGATACGGTCTGTCTTCACGCATCACAGCCGCTTTTGGTAGCGATGCCGCCACGTTAGGTGTGTTTTTTGAAAAGCCAAGTACTGAAACTAAACCTGGCACAGCGGGCTGGTATAACTCAGCGGCATTTGACAAGTTTGCTAAGGCAGAAGGCCTTTACTCTAAAAGCATCAACTGCGACGCTTTTAGCCACGAAGCAAAGCAAAAAGCGATTGAAATTATCAAGCAAGACCTAGGTCAGGTTGATATGGTCGTTTACTCACTCGCGTCTCCTGTTCGAAAAATGCCTGACAGTGGTGAGCTAATTCGCTCATCTTTAAAGCCAATCGGTGAAACTTATACTGCAACCGCTGTTGATACCAACAAAGACATTATCATCGAAGCAACGGTAGAGCCTGCATCTGAGCAAGAAATTGCCGATACTGTCACAGTAATGGGCGGCGAAGACTGGGAACTATGGATGCAAGCCTTATCTGAAGCTGGCGTGTTAAGCGATAACTGCAAAACCGTTGCTTACAGCTACATCGGCACCGAGCTGACATGGCCTATCTACTGGCATGGTGCACTGGGTAAAGCTAAGATGGACCTCGATAGAGCCGCTCACGCGTTAGATACTAAGCTTTCTGCTACTGGCGGTAGCGCTAACGTTGCAGTACTTAAGAGTGTTGTGACTCAAGCAAGTTCTGCCATCCCTGTTATGCCTCTATATATTGCGATGGTATTTAAGAAAATGCGCGCAGAAGGCTTACACGAAGGCTGTATCGAGCAAATCAACCGTATGTTCAGTGAACGCCTATACAAGGCTGATGGCACTGCGGCTGATGTCGACGATTCAAACCGTCTTCGTTTAGATGACTGGGAGCTTCGTGAAGAGATCCAGCAACATTGCCGTGACATGTGGCCACTAGTGACCACTGAAAACTTAAGCGAGCTGACCGATTACCGTGAATACAAAGAAGAGTTCTTAAAACTGTTCGGTTTCGGTATCGAAGGCATCGATTACGAAGCTGACGTCAACCCAAATGTTGAGTTTGATGTGGTTTCAATTTAACGAGCAACCGCTAGGTTTGATTCGATAATAAAACGCCGCAATAGTACATTGCGGCGTTTTTTATTGCGCCTTCGCAAGCTCCTTCACCCTACCGCGTGCCTAACTGACTTTGTCGTCAGGCCTATCTCTGAGTACCGTTGAAATTAAATATTGCTTCATCCAAAAAACAACGAGGGCAGTAGAAAAAGCAGTAAGCTTTTAATCTTTATCTTCGTGAAAGCTAACCGCTTCGTGGTAAAAAGTTCTGAATTAAAAATCAATGCGATACACCACGAAGGACATAGAGCGCTGCGCTACACGAAGAAATCCATCGGCAAGATTAACTATAAGATAATAGCTTTGCTTTTTTGCTCTCCTTC
>NZ_JBRILT010000066.1:0-20999 GCF_052977065.1 Shewanella sp. 125m-1 | reverse complement strand
GCAAGTCCCGTTCTATCTAGCTTTTGCTAAGAGCGAATGGCCTGCTGTGCCGTGTCAGTGGATGCGCATTATAGGGAAATTTGAGATCAGCGCAAGGGGGTTTTTCAATTAAATTAGAATAATCGAATCAAATGCATAGTTAACAAACGATACGTACAAAAAAGGGGCTAAAAGCCCCCTTTTTACATGTTTCACAGTAAAGGATCAGTTACCAAAGAAGCGAGATTCTTGCTTTGCTTCAATTTCACCATCATCAGTAGTCACTTTAAAGTTGATATGAGTCATTGTTCGGCTCAGGTCTACAGGGTCAACAGCAACACTAATAGGTAAGGTTAAGACTTCCCCTCCTTTAATGCTCACTTGTTGAGGTCCAATCCAATCATAATTGGCTAGCCCTTCAACACTCATATTGTAAAGGTGGGCCTCTTCTGTCTTATTCAAAATCTTCAACGTAAAGGTGTTCTCTATCAAACCGTCATCGGTTTCTCTATAGAGCTGGTTTCTGTCTCTGATAATGTCGATACGAATGGGGGCTATCGTAGCAGTTGCATAAACAAGAACTAAAATCATCACTGACAGTACTACGCCATAACCCACAAGCTTTGGCCTAAGCACTTTTTCCTTTACGCCCTCTAACTTATTTTCAGTGGTGTAGCTAATCAGTCCTTTATCGTAGCCCATACGTGTCATAGTCGTATCGCATGCATCAATACATGCACCACAGTTTATACACTCATATTGCAAGCCATTACGGATATCGATGCCAGTAGGACAAACTTGCACGCATAAGTCGCAGTCTATACAGTCTCCTAAGCCTAGTGCTTTAGGATCGGCTTTTCTCGACCTTGGCCCTCTGGTTTCACCGCGCTTGGTATCATAACCCACTATATAAGTGTTCTTATCAAACATGGCTGCTTGGAATCGTGCGTAGGGGCACATGTGAAGACACATAATTTCGCGCATCCACCCTGCGTTACCGTAAGTCGCAAAGGTGAAGAAGATAACCCAGAAGTAAACACCGCCACTGGCTGTTAGGGTGAACACTTCTTTATAGACTTCACTGGTCGGCACAAAGTAAGACACGAATGTCATTGCTGTAAGTAAAGAGATTAGCAACCAAGATGCGTGTTTAGCGGTTTTGCGCCACAGTTTGTTGAAACTCCATGGCATCTGGTCGAGCTTAATACGCTTATTACGCGACCCTTCTAGCTTTTCTTCAAACCATATAAAGATAAAAGTCCACACGGTTTGCGGGCATGTGTAGCCACACCATACTCGACCGAGATATGTTGTGATAAAAAACAACCCAAATGCCGCGATCATTAATAATGCTGCGAGTAAGGTAAAATCCTGCGGCCAGATGGTTAAACCAAAGACATGAAACTTTTGCTCGGCAAGATTAAACCACACCGCTTGGCGGTCTCCCCAGGGGATCCAAGGCAGAATTAAAAAGAACAACATTGCCACCCAACCTAGACGGCGACGCAGAGTGCTCCACAAGCCCTCAACAGCACGGACATAAATACGATTACGCGGATTAAAGCGGTCGGCTTTACTGGCATCGGGTTGATGAATTTTGATTCTTTCAGCTTTAGAGAAGTCTTTATTATTTTGTTCTGCGCTCATTTTGCAGCCTTACAGCTTTAATTTTTCTGGAAAACTAGCTTATTATAACGCTTATACTACAAGTTATTCACCTACATAGGACTAAAAGATGAAGGGTTGGATCATATTGGCAATCATCGGTGGCATTCTTTACTACCTTTATACAGAAACCGATACCTTAGACGAGCCAATCGCTGAGATTGAAGGAATATTTCAACAGGCAGAGGACAAGCTTGATAGCATGACAGGCACTCAGATCCAGCGTGTAGATAATACACTCGATTTGTTAAAAACTGATATTGCAGACCGCCTTTCTGCTACGGAGCAACAAGCGTTAACTGTAATTACGCAATCACAGGCCAAACTCAATGAGTTTAAAGCTGATTTCTGTGGTAGTGGCGCCAATAAACATTCAGCTTTTAGTAAGGAAAATCAAACTTACATTTGCGACAAGCTTAATTAAAGGCCTAAAGTCTTTAGTCAAATAACGCAACAGATCTCAGTTAATCGATTAGCATGCAAACTAGATTGACCTGAGATCTGATTAGGCCTAGCCTTTAGCTATTATCGTATTTCTATGAAGAAAAAAGGCTAAAGGCTCATGACACTACCAGTATCTGACATTTTTGATCCCGAATTATGGGATCTTGTTCCAGGATTTGATTTCGAAGATGTTACCTACCACAGAGCCAAAGATCAGGGCACTGTACGTATCGCAATTAACCGCCCTGATTGCTTAAACTCGTTCCGCCCTAAAACCGTTGATGAACTTTACACCGCACTCAATCATGCGCGTCAGTGGTCTGATGTTGGTTGTGTATTACTAACAGGTAATGGCCCTTCAGCTAAAGGTCAATGGTCTTTCAGTGCCGGTGGCGATCAACGTATTCGCGGCAAAGATGGCTACAAGTATGAAGGTGCTGAAGAAGGCACGCCAGATGTGGCTCGTATGGGGCGTTTACATATTTTAGAAGTACAGCGTTTAATCCGCTTTATGCCTAAGGTGGTTATTGCTGTTGTACCAGGCTGGGCTGTTGGCGGTGGCCATAGTCTACATGTGGTATGTGACTTAACCCTTGCTTCAAAAGAGCACGCGGTATTTAAGCAAACTGACCCTGATGTAGGTAGTTTTGACTCAGGTTATGGCAGCGCTTACCTTGCTAAGATGATAGGCCAAAAGCGCGCTCGAGAAATCTTCTTCCTTGGCTTTAATTACTCTGCAGAAGAAGCCTTTGACATGGGAATGGTTAACCGCGCTATCCCTCACCAAGAATTAGAAACAGAAGCATTAAAGTGGGCTAAAGAGATCAACTCTAAGTCTCCTACCGCGATGCGTATGTTGAAATACGGCTTTAACTTACCCGATGACGGCTTAGTTGGTCAGCAGTTATTCGCCGGAGAAGCGACTCGCCTAGCTTATGGCACCGAAGAAGCCAGAGAGGGTCGTGATGCCTTCTTAGAAAAGCGTGATCAGGACTTCTCTTCATTCCCTTGGCACTACTAATTTACAGTTAATCTGTTAATGAAAGCCTAACGTAAACCCATCAGTACACGAACTATATTGATGGGTTTATACCCAAAGTGCATTTCCAATCGACAAAGCCTATCAAACTAATCTATGTAAACCCCTTTCAATTGCAAATGATAACCATTACTATTTAGGCAATTCAAATAGAGGCACTCATTATGATTAAAACCATGACATTCGCAATTCTACACTTTGGCGTCGCCTTCACCATTACTTACCTGTTAACAGGAAGCGTTGTCATTGGTGGTGCCGTCGCGTTAATAGAACCTGCTGTTAATACCGTTGTTTTCTACTTTCACGAAAAGGTGTGGAAAAACATCGAGTCTAAAAACGCACTGCAAACTGCGCCAGCTTAATCTTTATCAGTATTATTTAAACCCAGTTTGTTCGCGAGCGGTCCAATAGCCCCCCCTTGAATAAACACTGAGAACAATACGATAAAGAACACCATGTGCACGATATCTAACGATCCCGGTACACCTGCCGCCGCGGGGATCAATGCGAATACAATGGGGGTCGCCCCTTTTAGACCAATAGAGGAAATAAACAGCCGCTTTTTCCAACTCGCCTTAGTAAAAGGCAAGTAACAAAGCTGCACAGCTAAAGGTCTAGCAACAAAGATCAACAGTAGTGCCGGTAGTAATGAGCTAATAAACACGGCAGCTAATGATTGCGGGAATATTTGTAAGCCCAACACGATAAACATTAAGGCCTGTGCTAACCAAGATAAACTATTAAAGAAGTGCAGATTAACAAGCTGGCCTCGCTTAATACCATTACCTATTACCACCCCCGCTATATATGAAGCCAATAAAATATTGCCACCCAGTACGTCGGCACCATAGGTCGCAATCACAAAGCTTGCGAGTACAAATACAGGGATGAGACCAAACTCTGATAGGTGAATTCGATTTAATAACCAGACCGCGATGCTAGCCACCAGCCAACCGACAATCATAGCGACACCAATTTGCGTGACCAATTCTATAGCGATCTCAGATGCCACTACGGTCTTACTGCTTGAAAGCGCCATATCAGTTAAAAAGATAACCAGTAGCATAGCGACGGGATCGTTAGTGGCCGATTCAAACTCTAATACCGTGTCGGTCTGTTCTTTTAGCTTAAGCTTTTTAGATTCAAGAATTGAAAACACTGCTGCAGCATCTGTCGATGACACAATAGCAGCAAACAATAGGCAGGTAATAAAGTTGAAATCCAACAGCCAGTATAAAATAAAGCCAAAAATAAGCGTGGTAAATAACACCCCAAAAGATGCGAGGATCCCGCCTTCTTTATAGGCGACTTTAATTTTGTCCGTTGAGGTATTAATGCCACCAACGAATACAATCATGTTCAACGCCAAGCCACCTATCCATGCGGTTTTATCTAGGTCGTCATAGACAAAGTTAAACTCGCCATTGCCTAGCATCAAGCCAACACCCATAAAAATAAGCAACGACGGAATACCAAGTGTTCTTGAAGGGTGGTGCAGTAATATGCCAACTAAAATTAACGCCGACATACCAATCATGATCATTTCAGTGGTCATTTATGCACCTTTAATGTGGTTATATAATGTAATTACGAAACAAGTGTCGAGTAATGAAGATAGGCTCAATAGAATCACTCGGCATTGCTATTTGCGAACAGGCGCTATTTGGCTATGGTTTTACAGATAAAAATGCGGTTTTGACTGGCTGTCATAAAAGTTTAATAATAAATTTATCTTACTAACTCACAACAGAAACATAGCATAAATCGGCACTCTTATTGTTAAAATAGTCTTAAGACTAAGTTAATTCCGACCGGAGTTTATTGCAACCATTTAACGCCAATCTCTTCAAGCCTCCCCAGCCTCTAGCTTAAGACGTTATATTATCAATTAAGAAAACTCCCCCTTAATTTTTATTCATTTAACAAAAACCGCCATTTTGTTTTCTACGCATTGACCATAACGCTTTGCTTAATCCCATTTAAACCTGTCGCACTAAAGGTGTTGTCACCTAACTGTCATATTCCTCTGTCTTAATGCGCTTGCCTGCAACGAGGCAACTAACTTGGTTTTGTAAAATAACTGGTATCTAAGCGACCAAACAATAGAGTGGAAATCGTAATGAAAAAAGTATTTGGCTTGTTAACCGCAGTAAGTCTAATGGCTGCACCACTAGCTCAAGCAAGCACTGTTACAGTATCAGGTTCGACATCTGTAGCCCATGTAATGGAAGTGCTGGCAGAAAACTATCAAAACAACACCAACAGCAGTGTAGAAGTACAAAGCACAGGCTCATCAGCGGGGATACGAGCAGCCAAAGATGGCACCAGTATGATAGGTATGTCTTCTCGCAATATAAAAGATAATGAGCTTAGCAGTGACACCAAAGAGATCGTTATTGCTCGTGACGGAATTGCTGCCGCGGTCAATAAAACAAACCCAGTAACAAACTTAACTCAAGAACAGATTTCAAAAATTTATCGAGGCGAAATTAAAAACTGGAACGAAGTCGGCGGTGAATCACGCCCAATCGTTGTCGTCACTCGTGAGAATGGATCCGGTACTCGCGGTGCATTTGAAGAGATAATGAAACTTCAACGCACGATTAACGGCCACAAGGTCACCGCAATTTCTCCGACCGCTCAAGTAGGTAATGGTAACGGTATGATCAAAACCATCGTCGCCAATAACCCTTATGCAATCGGTTACATCTCTTTAGGCAGTGTCGATGCAAGCCTTCGTGCTGTCGACGTCAACGGTGTTGCAGCAACTGATGACAACATCATAGCCGGTGACTATCAAATCGCACGCCCCTTCATTGTATTGATAGATAAAAATGCACCAAGCAATGCTAACAACTTCATTGAATACATCCTATCTGAAGATGGCCAAAACATAGTGGCTGAAGAAGGCTACATTCCTGTTAAGTAAACGATAACGAACAGAGAAATAAATATTCTTCTGTTCTCATTCAATCATTTTTCATCAGTTCGATGTCGAGGATAAGTGATGACGACAGCCAGTAAAGCTGGGTTGCAAGGGCTTCAGCTCGCCCCAGCAAAATCATACGACTTGAAAGAGATGGGGTTTCACCTTCTTTTCTTATGCAGCGCAATGGTCGGCATACTTTCAGTTGCGACTATAGGTTGGTTTGTCTTTAGCGAAGGCTTACCTGCTTTTAAAGAAGCCGGTGTTTCACAAATGCTATTAGGTAAAGAGTGGCTGCCACCAGCACTATTTGGCTTGCTACCTATGATGGTTGCATCGCTAATATCAACAGCTGGCGCCGTAATGATTGGTGTACCTATTGCGCTACTTACCGCGGTATTTCTTGCAGAGCTCGCACCAAATTGGTTGGCCAATATTATTCGCCCTGCCGTTGAGCTGCTTGCTGGTATCCCCTCTGTGGTTTATGGCTTCTTTGGCTTGGTGATTATCGTCCCCGCCATAGAAACGATATTTAACATCCCTGCGGGTAACACCATACTCGCGGGCGTCATCGTTTTAGCCATTATGATTTTACCGACCGTCATTACGATTTCAGAAACCTCCCTACGCGCCTTACCACCAATCTATAAAGAGGGAGCGCTCGCACTCGGTGCTTCGCATATCTACAGTATTTTTAAGGTACTAATACCGGCTGCACGAAGCGGTATTTACACTGGTATTGCGCTAGGTGTCGCCCGCGCGATAGGCGAAACCATGGCAATCATTATGGTGATGGGCAATGCCCCAGCAATGCCTGGCTCAATTTTAGAGCCCGCTAGAACCTTAACCGCCAATATCGCGATGGAGATGTCATACGCTACAGGCATTCATGCCAGCGCACTCTACTCTACGGGCATAGTGTTACTGGTATTTATCGTAATACTTAACGGTTCACTGCTTTATCTCAACAGAAAGCGAGCGCACTAATGTTAAAACTTTCACGAGACAACCAAGACAAATTGATGATGCTAGCCATCTGGTCTGCTGCGGCTACAACTCTGCTGTTTTTACTTTGGGTGGTATGGCACATATTAAGTAATGGCCTCGCTCACGTTAGCTGGGAATTCATTACTGGCGCTTACACTCGTATTGGTGAAGCATCTGGAATTTGGGCCATGATAGTATCCACCGTGTATATGGTCGGCCTATCACTCGCCTTTGCCGCCCCGATTGGCATTATGACAGCTATTTACCTAACGGAATATGCCGCTCCAGGCAGCCAAGTGGTTAAGGTGATCCGCTTTTGTACCGAATCATTAGCGGGCATCCCATCGATTGTTTATGGTCTATTTGGTATGACCTTCTTTGTCACCACACTTGGACTAGGCTTTTCTATTTTATCGGGAGCATTAACCCTAGCCATGCTAATTCTCCCCGTGATAATCCGTACAACTGAAGAAGCGCTGCTGTCAGTGCCTATGAGCTATCGTGAAGGCGGCTATGCCTTAGGTAGCTCAAAAATCTACACCATTTTTCGCTTAGTCCTGCCCAGCGCCCTACCAGGTATTGTAACTTCAATAATTTTAAGCACTGGACGAGTGATAGGTGAGTCAGCCCCCGTATTTTTAACCGCTGGTATGGTGACACAAATTCCAGAATCGGTGCTTGAATCAGGCCGCACCTTGACTGTACACCTTTATAAATTAACCCAAGAGCTATTTACCCAACATGAGTGGGATCAAGCTTATGCCACCGCGACGGTTTTGATTGTGCTGGTTCTCATCTTAAATATGGCGACGAAAGTGATTGCCTCACGTTTAAATAAATCATCCAAATAAGGTTATCTCCATGAATAAGCTAGAAGTGAACAACTTAAACCTATTTTACGGCGACAACCACGCGCTCAAAGATATCTCTTTAGCCATTCCAGCTCGCCAAGTAACCGCGTTAATTGGCCCGTCTGGTTGTGGTAAATCAACCTTACTTCGCACGTTAAACCGCATGAATGACTTAGTTGCGGGAGTAAAGATTAACGGTGACGTGATGTTTGAGGGCAGCAATATTTATCAAGATGTGGATGTTAAACACTTAAGAATGCGAGTTGGCATGGTGTTCCAAAAGCCAAATCCCTTTCCAATGAGTATCTACGAAAATGTGGCTTTCGGCCTCAAAGCACAAGGCATTAAAGATAAAAAAGTCTTAGATGATGCGGTGGAGGAGTCGTTGCGGAGTGCTGCGCTATGGGAAGAAGTTAAAGATAGACTTAATACTCCCGCGTTTGGTCTATCTGGCGGCCAGCAACAACGATTATGTATTGCCCGAGCCATAGCCATGAAGCCGGAGGTGATTTTAATGGACGAGCCCACGAGCGCATTAGACCCCATTGCAACCCATAAAATTGAAGAGTTAATGGATGAACTGCGTAAACAATTCACTATCGTCATCGTGACTCACTCTATGAACCAAGCAAAGCGGATCTCAGACAAAACAGCATTTTTCTGGATGGGTGAGCTAGTTGAGCATGGTGACACGAGCCAAATTTTTAACCGTCCATTAGATCAACGGACTCAAGGTTACGTTAGTGGCAAGTTTGGTTAGGTTATACATAGCAATGCGCTCACGCCACAGTTGAGCGCATTGCTATCATTCATAGAAATAGAATTAGTGCTCCAGCGTACTAACATCGTTGAAGTTTTTGTTAATTATTAAGTGAATTTTCACGACAATAAACTAGTACCTAAGATGGAAATAGCTAATAAACCTAAAAAAACAAGGCTAACCAAAAAACGTAAGCTTGTTAAAGGCGCATTATTAAGATAGCTTCGGTATATAGGTATATTGAACAAAGAGGCGATCTTACATGAATATGGAAAGAACTAGAGAAGCTCAAGAACACCTGCAAAGAGAATTCGAAATCTACAACAATGCATGCATCAAGAAATTGCCCCCGCTAGATATCGATAGTCCAGAGAATCTCGAGACAATGTTAGAGTTTGTCACTCGCCGAGAATCTTTAAAACAAGCCAAGAACCTCAATTCACCACCAGCTGCAAAACTTAAATCAGCCATCGCAGATACGTTGTTACTATTAGATAACTTCGACATAAAGCTATCTAAAGCGAAAGGTGCAGCAGAGAGATAAGCGTTAACAAGGATAAGTACAATCGTAATGATAGGATTCGCTTATTAAGCAAATATTAGCGTTAAACCTCTACTTAACACTAACAAACATGTATACAACAGTATAGCAACCTTCCTTTATTAGGGAATGATAGTTTTAATTTAAGAACTTGCTAACTGAAAATCTGTTCCTATAATACCTAAAACCGGAGCGCCCCAAAACGCTGCGGTTTTTTTGTGCCTGAAATAAGCTCAGGAATTAATTTAATGCCCGATAAAAAATCTTTTTATCGGCGGTTTTGCTGCGCGCAAAATCCATGTGAGGAATAAACTATGCGTATTGAACAAGATATAAAGTTAGGTTTTAAAGATGTACTTATCCGACCTAAGCGTTCAACGTTAAAGAGTCGTTCTCAAGTAGATCTAAACCGTCAATTTACTTTTAAGCACAGTGGTAAAACTTGGTCTGGTGTACCAATTATTGCCGCGAACATGGATTCTGTAGCCAGCTTTAAGATGGCAGCTAGCCTAGCTACACACAATGTTATGACAGCGGTTCATAAGCATTACACTGTTGAGCAGTGGGGCGAGTTTGTTGCCAGCCAACCTGCTGATGTACTACAACATGTGATGGTTTCAAGCGGTACCTCAGATGCTGACTTCATTAAGTTAAGTGAAATTTTAGCGCTTTCTGATGCGCTTAACTTTATCTGTATCGACATCGCTAACGGCTATTCAGAACATCTAGTCGATTACGTACGCAAAGTAAGACAATCTCATCCACAAACAGTCATAAGCGCGGGGAACGTGGTCACTGGTGATATGGTTGAAGAACTGATTATTGCCGGTGCAGATATCGTTAAAGTCGGTATTGGCCCTGGCTCAGTATGCACAACGCGTGTTAAAACTGGCGTTGGCTACCCACAACTTTCAGCCATTATCGAATGTGCTGATGCAGCCCACGGCTTAGGTGGACAGATTATTGGTGATGGCGGCTGTAGTTGTGCTGGTGATGTCGCTAAAGCCTTTGGTGGCGGTGCAGACTTTGTGATGCTTGGCGGTATGTTAGCTGGCCATGAAGAAAGCGGCGGCGAAGTTATTGAGCAAGATGGCAAAACCATGGTTAAGTTCTACGGCATGTCATCACAGTCAGCAATGGATAAACACTCTGGTGGCGTTGCTAAGTACCGCGCAGCAGAAGGTAAAACGGTATTACTGCCATTTAGAGGCAGCGTAGATAACACCATTAATGACATTATGGGTGGCGTACGATCTACTTGTACTTATGTTGGTGCTGCATCACTCAAAGAACTCACTAAACGCACCACGTTTATTCGTGTTCAAGAGCAGGAAAATAACGTTTACGGTAAAGAGTAAACTATAAAACAACTCATTTTATAGGGGCTTTAACAGAGCTCCTATTAAGTGGTTAACGCCAAGTTATAAAGATAATGTTCATACTCGATTTTTTGTCATTTGTATTACTTCCTCTAATCCCAACCGCCTTTTATAAATATATTATCTACCCGATTTAAATAAAGCCCCCCCTCTAGTCACAACACTCCTGATAATACATGACGATTAGCGGTGCTTACTTAAGCATATTTTTGATCTATATCAATTCCAAAACAGCTACCTTTGTTAAGTTAAGGTTAATGGCGGCATGTTCGCCCATGTTTTCGCTAGGAGGGCTTGTGAACTGGGACGATTTTTCCAAGTGGCAGTACTTATTAATAGAAAATATGTCGACGAGAGAGATTAAAGGTGAAGACTTTAGCTATCTATCGAATATTTTGCAGGCTGATGCGACGAGCATTACTGTTATCGATACTTGCCTAGAGAGACAACACACCTGGTCACCAGAGATCTCAACAAAAGATATCCCGCTTTACCAACAACACTGGCGGCATGATATTTTCTTTAATACTTACTTACGCAAAGGCCTGATAAATACTTCGCAAATAATGGAGAGCCTAGTTGATCCCGAGTTGATTTCGGACCAAATCTACAGTGAAAACTTACTGCCTTATGTTCGCTATCGTTCAAGCCTAATTCTACTTTTAGGTGTCAACCAGCACCTGTACCTGTTATTTACGGCTCACTCGCTTAACAAGGTATTTAGTCGTAGCGCACGACGATTACATGAGAAGCTAGGCCATTCAATGCAACCATGGGTTAGTGCTTTTCACGCTAAACAATTAGCAAGTATGGAGCAAGATAAAGCCCTTTGTCGCTGCCAAGAACATTTTCCACTGACGATCAGGCATAGACCGATCAAGTTAACGCCTGCTGAATACCAGGTGCTGAGCTTATTAATCAGTGGTCATTCGGGCTCTGATATCGCAGATATTCGAAACGTCAGCAAGGAAACCATAAAGAGCCAGATAAAAAGCGTACTACACAAAACGGACTCTAAGCATCAAAATCAATTGTTGTGGCGCTATAACCATGATGAGCTGGTGGTGACTATCGGCCTTAATAGTTAGGTCTCGTCAATTGGCTATTACAAAAAAAGCCTGCCGATATCTGCAGGCTTTACTCATTAAAGCACTAAAGAGAGTTATGGCTTAACTTGCTTAATTGCAATAGCAAAGGCCGAGAACTCATCAGCCCCATCTTGCCATTGAGATACCACCACCATTAGGTCTTTATCTTGGTTCATAGCCCACTTATCTTCGTCACCAACAAATAACCCATCCACTAGACTCATCTGCATAGATTGGTCAGTTAACGTCTGATTTTCGGACGTTGCCACATGGCTCCATACTGCAAGACCATCAGCATTAATATTCAGTTCGACAATCCAATAGCCAAAACCATCGGTGTTCATGCTGCCATCGTCTGGCATCTGTAAGTTATATAGGCGCCAACTTCCCTCTAGATCCGCAATAGTTGGATTTTCATTGGCACGCAATAGTACCGACATATTCTGTCGAGTTGCTTTAAAGCTATGGCGCAAAATGACATCTTTACCGCGAGAAAGGTAAGTCACCGCAGACTCATCGTCATCTTCGATGGTGATCTTACCCATCTCATTCATAGCAAATTGAACCGTTTCTACCTCATTACTCGCTTGCTGATTACCAACTGTTAGCTCTGTAATGTCAGCCTTACCCTGGTCATCAATCACAAGCTTATCGATCCACACACCAAACTCGTTCTGATTAAAGTTAGCGCTAACAGGGGTTTCAACTCCTGTACCCCACCACTGTCCTTCGAGATCGCTAAGCTGTTGGCCACCAGCTAACTTTATCGAAAAGCCAAGTTCCTGCTCACCCTCTTCACTAAAGTAATTGGCAATCTTGTCTTTATTACTGCTTAAACCCATATCGAGATTGTCTATCTCAGTAAAGCTCAGCATGCCGCTTTCACTTAAGTTAACTTTAAATGTGTCAGTATCTAGATCCCCAGCACTCTTTACCTTAGCCGCCATAGTGACATTACCCGCGGCGTCGATAGTCCACTCTTCAACCACATAATTAAAGGCATCCGGTGAGTATGTGCCGGCAACGGGGATAGAAAAGAAGACCGTATGCCACTGCCCAGTCAAATCCGTTAATTGATATTCCCGACTCTGACCGAAGTGGGCTAACGCATCATCAGCATCGACCAGATCTTCAGCCTCCAATCCTGATGCGACAAGTGCTTGCCCAGCCTGCTCATCAAAATTATCTGCTGTAGGGTCCACCTGATGGCCCGCTAGCGTTTCATGGATATCATCCGCTAATTGAATTCCTGTATCGGGGTCATTATCTGTATCGAGCGACTGCAGTAAGCGCAAGGTGTTAATCACTCCAGTATTATCAGCCGAATCTGTTTGGTACAAATCCATCGGTGTCACTTCTTCCTGACCCGCGACAATTGGAAAACGCGTAGCGCCTATGTAGAATTCTACAGACTCACCCTCGTTATAATTAAACTGTCCCTGAGCGTTCGTGACACCACTATGATCCGCAGTTTCATAGCCCATTCCCGCTACTGGACTATCCGAAAATATTCCCGTCAATACTGTTGGCTGTGGCTCTGGAACCGGCGGTTGGGTGGCGTTATCGCTGTCGCTACCGCAGCCAGTAAGGGCTAGTATGCTACTCACAGCCAAGGCCGATACGCTAAGCCTTATTAGTTTTTTCATTATTTCTCTCCTTGATATTGGCCTATGGATAGCATGTGATAAGCCTGTCATTACAGCATCCCCCTTTAGGGGGATAACATAGGAGAAAGTAAGATCTCTAAAACAAAGAAACCTCCACAAGGGAGGTTTCTAATCATTAAATGATAAATTTAATTCTATCTGTTACTCAACCGTCACTGACTTAGCCAAATTACGTGGCTGATCGACATCGGTACCTTTAATCAAGGCTACGTGATAAGACAGTAACTGTAGTGGAATGGTGTAGATTAACGGTGCCATAAACTCATCACAGTGTGGAACCGGAATCACCTTCATGGTGTCATCCGACTCGAACTCTGCGTCTTTATCGGCGAATACATACATCAAGCCACCGCGAGCACGTACCTCTTCAACGTTAGACTTTAGTTTCTCTAATAGCTCATTGTTTGGTGCAACTACGATAACCGGCATATCTGCGTCAATCAGTGCTAATGGACCATGCTTAAGCTCACCTGAAGCGTAAGCCTCGGCGTGGATATAAGAGATCTCTTTAAGCTTAAGCGCACCTTCCATTGCGATGGGGTACTGATCACCACGCCCTAAAAATAGTGCATTGTGCTTATCGGCAAAATCTTCAGCAAGTTCGGCAATCGCATCGTCTAAACCTAGTGCTTGCTCTACTTTAGCTGGCATAGAAAGCAAGCTTTGGCTGATCTGAGCTTGCATCTCATCAGACATACCATTGTAACGGCCAATAGCTGATGTCAGCATTAATAGACCCGCTAACTGCACAGTGAAGGCTTTAGTTGACGCTACGCCAATCTCGGCGCCAGCTTTCATCATGTAAGCCATATCAGATTCACGAACAAGTGATGACCCTGGCGCATTACAAATCGTCAATGTTGCCTTATAACCCATCTCTTTAGCCAAGCGCATTGCCGCTAAGGTATCTGCGGTTTCACCAGACTGTGAAATAGTAACGAGTAAGCTGTTAGGGAATAGGTGAGATTTACGGTAACGGAACTCAGAAGCGATTTCGACGTTACACGATACACCCGCCCAATCTTCTAACCAGTAACGTGCTGCCATACCAGCATGGTAACTGGTACCACAAGCAATAATCTGTACGTGCTTAATGTCTTTTAGGAATTCAGCTGCGTTGTCACCAAATGCAGTATCTAATACTTTACCACCCGCAATACGGCCTTCAAGTGTACGAGCGATAGCTGTTGGCTGCTCGTAGATCTCTTTTAGCATGTAATGACGGTATTCACCTTTGTCGCCGGCGTCATGAGTTACTTCAGACTCTTTAACTTCACGCTCAACCGCGTTGCCATCTACATCATAAATACTCACGGTCCGACGCGTCACTTCAGCCACATCGCCTTCTTCTAAGAAAGCAAAAGAGCGAGTCACAGGTAAAAGTGCTAGCTGATCAGAAGCCACAAAGTTTTCACCTAAGCCATAACCGATAACCAGTGGGCTGCCAGAGCGAGCCACGATCATACGCTCACTGTCACGACGGTCGATAACCACAGTGCCGTAGGCACCTTCTAGTTGCTTAACGCTTGCTTGAACCGCTGCAAGTAGCGTGTCATGTGCCTTTAACTCATGATGCACTAAGTGACAAATCACCTCGGTATCTGTGTCTGATGCAAAGGTATAGCCTAAACCTTTTAGCATCTCACGCAGTTTATTGTGGTTTTCGATAATACCGTTGTGAACGACTGCTATATCACCTTCAGATAAATGAGGGTGTGCATTACGCTCACTCGGCTCACCATGAGTTGCCCAGCGTGTATGCGCAATACCTGTACCACCAGCAAGTGGTGCAATATCGAGTGCAGCCGATAACTCTTGTACCTTGCCCACACGGCGAGTTCTATTGAGCTCACCATTATTTAATACCGCAACACCCGCAGAGTCATATCCACGGTATTCAAGGCGTCTTAGCCCTTCCACAAGAATTTCAGCTACATCTCTTTGTGCTACAGCACCAACGATTCCACACATATTATTTACCTAGACTCTCTTTGTGAGAGATAAATTTAAAGTTAAAAATTGAATTTTAAAATGGATAACGCGATTAATCAGAGATGATGACTCTAAATACGTTACCCTGCATAAGGTGCTAGAATAACTCGCACACCATGCTTAGAAATGATGTCTAGCGCTTCACTCGGTAACCTATCATCGGTGACTAACACGCTGATTTTGCTCCAGGGTAGTTCAAGGTTTGGAATGCGTCTACCCAGCTTTTCTGACTCGAGCATCACCACCACTTCTCGTGACACTTCCGCCATCACCTTGCTTAAACCAGTCAGTTCATTAAAGGTTGTCGTGCCACGCTCAAGATCGATACCGTCAGCACCGATAAACAGCTGATCAAAGTTATATGAACGCAACACTTGTTCGGCAATCTGTCCTTGGAAAGACTCAGAATGCGGATCCCAAGTGCCGCCCGTCATTAATAGCGTCGGCTCATTTTCTAGCTCATGAATCGAATTAGCCAGAGCAAGGGAGTTAGTCATCACTAATAAACCACGCTTAGCATTAAGCTCACCAATCAAACCTGACGTAGTACTGCCGCTATCGATAATAATGCGATTATGGTCGTTAATCAGCTGAGCAGCCGCCTTTGCGATAGATAACTTATTCGGTGCTATTTTAGCTGTAAACTGCTGGGTAACTTCATCAGGCACGGCGACGGCGCCACCATAACGACGCAGTAAAAGTCCGGTTTTTTCTAATGTGGCTAAGTCTTTGCGAATGGTGACTTCAGAAGTTTCAAAACGTAGGGACAACTCTTCAACACTCACCTCTCCTTGCTGGTTAAGCAGGCTAATAATGCTGTGACGTCGTTGTTGAGTGTTTCGTTTGTTCATAAAACCTTTCGCTAAGTTTCGATTCGAAAGGCATATTATAGTGAAACGAAACTTATTTGCCAGTTTTTGATACGACTTAACCTCTAAACAAGCCAACGACATTCTAGGGAAACAGATACAAAAAAGCCCCAACCCTAAGGTTGAGGCTTTAGCACTCATTAGACTTGCAGCTTTCGTTAGAACTTAGCTTCTAGCGCTAGGCTAAAGTGACGCCCTTCACCTACAGTCACATCGGTATTAGTACCGCCCGCTAGGTAATCTGCATCGAATAGGTTTTTCACGTTTACACGAACGCTGACATCACTCCCCATTACGTCCATAGTGTATGCAGCGCCCATATCGAAGCGTACATAACCATCTTTACTAATCGTATTGCTGGTATTAGCAAAACGCTCACCCACATAGAGAGCACCAAAGTTTAATGCTAAATCATCGGTCATCTCATAACGCGTCCATACGTTTGCAGACCACTCAGGCGCATCAACAGGAGTCTTACCGTTCAAGCTATCCGTTTCAGGGCGATGATACTCAGCATCGAGATACATCATAGAACCCGTCATAAACCAGCTATCGCTCACTTGACCTTGAGCGCCCACCTCAAAACCTTTATGGCGCTGCTCACCTGACTGAGTCGTAATAGTTTCAGAACTACCTTCAATCTCTTCAGTTACCGTCACATTTGATACTGTGATATCAAATACGGCACCGGTTAACAGTAGGCTACCGTCAAACAGTTCCCACTTAGTGCCCACTTCATACTGCTCGCCGTATTCAGGATCGAGATTCTTACCATCATTAACGTCATCAATGTTGTTTACTATCCCTTGAGGGGTAAAACTCTTAGAGTAGTTAACGTAGATGCTGCCGTTATCCGCAGGTGAGTAGATCACACCAAATTTAGGCGATACCGCATAACTATTATTACCCAAACCTTCTTTCTTCTGTTCGTCGTAACGTACACCAGCAAGCACCTGCCACTCATCGGTAATCGTCACTAAGTCTTGAACATAGAAACCGTAGTGCTTGTATTCACTTTCGTATTTGGTTGCATCACGGTTGTAATCAAGATCTGGCCTAGGGACAGCCTGACCAGGCATGACTAATTGGTTTTTCTCACCCGACTCTTTGAGCTGACCATAGTAGTAATCAAGCATGTTAGCGCCAACAAGCAACTGGTGTTCTATATCACCGGTGTAGATATTACCAGTGAAATCAACAAAGCCGGTTTTGTGCTGCCAGTCGTCATAACGGTCAAATGGACTAATATAATAACCATCTGTAAATGGATCTTCAGAGCCACTGATAAGTGATGGCGAAGAATCTAAACGCTGACGATTAAACTGCTGATCGTTGTAACCCGCTTTAACTTGCCAGTCATCGGTTAGGTTATAAAGCAGCTCAGCACCTAAGTTAGAGATGGTGTTGTCGGTAAATGCCCATGGCTGATCCCAAATAATGTCACGCCCACCAATCAAGTCACCACTACTGTTTAGCCAACCACCGCGATCAATTCCAGTTTTATCTTGGGTGTGATCATATTTAAGCGATAGTAATAGGTCATCGGTAATATCAAACTCTAGGTTTAAATAGCCTAACCAACGGTCACGCTCTTGATTTGTGCCATCTTGGTACTCACGCCAGTAAGTCGTGTCCTGCTTAACTAAGACTGTACGGTAACGAATAGTCTCAGCATCATTTAAGCTCCCCCCCGCATCTAGCTGGAAGCGTGTAGAACCATGTTCATCAGTATCAAAGCCAATATCGAGCATAGTTTCATAAGTCGGCTTCTTAGTGACCATGTTAATCAAGCCGCCAGGACCCGATTGGCCATAAAGCATGCTTGATGGGCCTTTTAGAACCTCAACCTGCTGCAATGTTTCAATAGGCTGTACATAGTGAGACCACTGCTGCTGACCATTGATCAAGAAGCCTGAACCAGAAGAAAGTTCGAAACCACGAATATTAAATACTTGGCGATTCCATTTTTCAGATCCCCCCGTCACACTCGAGTCGTTAACCAGCACTTCAGAAAGGTTAGTCGCTAGCTGTTCATCAGTAACAAAGTCAGGGATAACGGTGACAGATTGAGGCGTGTCTAAGATATCGATATCACCACGCATAGCACCTGAAGATGAGCCAACGTTGTAATCGTTAAAGCTACGACCCATAACGCTAATACGCTCGATATTTGGCTCAGCGACAATAGCAGCTCCAACACTAGCATCCTCAGCAAAAACAGAAGATGAAGCCAATCCAGCAACAATTGCAAGCCCTAAACGTGAAAACTTAAATGACGTCCCAACAGACATATCCAACCCCAAAATGACACATGAATGTATTAATTGAGTCGCAATATAAATGAGAATTATTTTTATTTAAGTTTCTTTACACATATTTACAATAGAGAGTGACGCAGTTCAAATATGTACTCAGTATCGGGCATTTACCAGTCTAAAATGTATGCGCAACAACCCTTAATTTAGAGGTAAGACATAGGCAAGCCTCGCGATTAAAGCCGTTACTGGCAGGAGTACTATTTAGTCAAAGATTTAGTCAAAACTAGTCCAGAAAACAAAAAAGCGACCCAAAGGTCGCCTCTTCAATGGCATAAGCCTACTTATTTTTGCTTAACAGGTCGCGCCCAGCCCGTTAAATGCCGTTGCTTAACGCGCGTGATCACTAACTCATCGGCTGCAACATCTTTAGTAATGGTAGAACCTGCACCTAAGGTGGCCCCTTTACCAATAGTCACGGGGGCAACAAGCTGGGTATCGCTACCAACAAATACATTGTCTTCAATGATTGTCTGGAACTTATTGGCACCGTCATAGTTACAAGTAATGGTACCTGCACCAATATTAACGCCGCTACCTATGGTTGCATCACCAATATAAGCCAAGTGCCCCGCTTTGGAACCCTTGCCTAATACCGCTTTTTTCATCTCAACAAAGTTGCCAATGTGAGCATCTTCTTTAAGTTCAGCGCCGGGACGTAAACGAGCAAAAGGCCCAGCACTTGCAGCGACTCCCACTTTAGCGCTTTCGATAATCGAATAGGGTTTAATTACCGCGTTGTCACTAATCTCGCAATCAATAAGAATCGTGCCAGCACCAATGGTGACGTTATTACCAATCGTCACTTTACCTTCGATAATCACGTTAACATCAATCATCACATCCATGCCGACAGTTACATCGCCACGAATATCAATACGTGCAGGGTCGCGCAGGTTAGCGCCCTCAAGCATCAGCTTTTCTGCCGCACGCGCTTGATAAGCTCGCTCAAGTTGCGCTAGTTGTACGCGGTTATTTGCACCTTCAACTTCCACAGCAGACTCCGGCTGTGCGGTGGTAATGGCAACGCCATCATTGTGCGCCATAGCAACGATGTCGGTAAGGTAATATTCACCTTGAGCATTGTCTGATGACAACTGACTAAGCCAGGCTTTAAGTTGCTTACCCGGTGCAGCCATGATGCCAGTGTTGATCTCATTGATAGCAAGCTGCTCGGCATTAGCATCTTTCTGCTCGATGATACCCACGACGTTACCGTTCTCTCTAACAATACGGCCGTAACCCGTTGGGTTTGGTAGATTAACAGTAAGAATAGCCAAACCATTAGCATCACGTGCAGCCAATAATCCATCAAGCGTCGATGCCTGAATCAACGGCACGTCACCATAAAGAATAAGCACCGTATCATCGTCGCTAATATTGTCATTCGCCTGCGCTACCGCGTGGCCAGTGCCCAATTGCTCAGCTTGTAGTACCCAATTAAGTTGCTGTTCACCTAAGCTTGCCTGCAGTTTATCGGCGCCATAGCCATAAACTAGCTGGATAGCATCACTGCCCACTTGATGTGCAGTATCGATAACATGCTGAACCATGCTCTTATGAGCGATAGGGTGAAGAACTTTTGGAAGATCTGAGCGCATGCGGGTTCCCTTGCCTGCGGCCAAAATCACTACATTCAGTGCCATTGGTTTATATCCTTGAGCTAATGCTTAAGCTAGTATTTGAGCTAATGTTAGAAAATGAGGTATTTATCAGATTACAATTTTAAGCGATACCAGTATTAAAAGCGACTCGACTTGCTGCAGGATCTAGATTAAAAGCTAATGGTTTTATCTGCCACCAGTACCCATTGAGCAAGATCATCCATAGTCGCTTCCTCGCAACCTTCAATGACTTTCAGATCTGCCAGTCCACGAGCTTGCATGCAAGAACCGCAAAACTTAATTTGTGTTTTTTGTGCGGCAACAATCTCTAGCATCTGTTGAATGTTATAGCCTTCAGTTGGTTTCTGATTAGGTAGAACTGCAGTAACTGCATCAGACAGTAAAAATAGGCTTACTCGAACGGGTGAATAGTCTTGCTCGTTGAGCTGTATAGCCAATCGAAGGGCATTAAACAACTTTTCTGTACCATAAGGGGCATCATTAACAATTATCAGTACGTGCTGCATGGAAGAACTCTCAAGCATAAAATTAATCCATGAGGGTAACACTCAAATTAGCCAAGGGTTCTTACTTAGATCACGTTCTGACGTTATGCCGATTGCGGAAAAGAGTTCTTCAGACAGTTAAATATACCAGCCGCTAGGACGTGAGCTGGTCACGGCTAGAGCGTCACTACGTTCCTGCTAGATCCTATAAGAGCAGCATCGGCAGTCCTAAGGTGGCTAATACCAAAGCTGGTGGGCAAAACAACCTAGAGTAGATTGATGAGAAGGGTCACAGAAGCTCTCGCTAAACTGAGACTGTAACTAACTTTGTGTAACTGCTTATCAAACTGTACTCTAAAAAGAGTCAAGGATAGGCATATACTCATG
>NZ_JBRILT010000065.1:0-21353 GCF_052977065.1 Shewanella sp. 125m-1 | reverse complement strand
AACCTAGAACCTAGAACCTAGAACCTAGAACCTAGAACCTAGAACCTAGAACCTAGAACCTAGAACCTAGAACCTAGGATTCTCCATTGAGTCTATAAATTTAGCGCTTTATTCCGCTTCCGATGCAATCACCGCTTTAATGCCGTGAGCATGCACTTTGACGCAAATTCCGTCTTTTTTAAACGCAATGGTCGGGTTCGCAAGGCGCTCTTTATCGCCTTTTGGGGAGCTCATTTTAACTTTTATGTCAGTTTCACCAGCTAATACTGGGGCTAGCTGTGGCGCTTGCTTGAGCAGTGCCTGAGCCAATGTATCGCAATCTATAGCATTACAATCGAGTACCAGTTCAATATGCTCCCAGCCTTCAGTTGGGTAGACTTTGTCGCTAGGGTAAGGCAGCTCAACACACTCAATGGCATTCGTGCCCATCATTAATGGCGTGGTGAGTTCGATAATCAAAATCGGGCGGCCGTTAATCATGTTGTCTGAAATGATATTACCAACCTTAGCAAACTCAGCTCTCAGCCCATCAGCGCTTTGGTTACTGTTCACTCTGAGCGCGGTATGGTCACATTCTAAAGACAGCTCATCTAGACCTAACTCTTGAGTAAAGGCTTGGATATTTAGGCTGAATGTCGTCCAGCTATTGATTAATTCTTGGTATGTCATGCTTGGGCCTTAAAGGTGAAAGGGCACGGGATTTTGAAATTATGTGTGACTAATGTTTGCAGAACCCTACTGGATAAAAATGGCTATCACTTAAAGAAGGCAAATTTATCAAGCAGCTGTTTGTAAAAATAAACTGCTTGTTTAAAGAAGCTGCCTCTTTAAAGAAGCTACTTGTTTAAATAAACTTATCTACTTAAAGAAGCGAGTGTTTAACCATGTTTAGGGCCAGATCTCAATCGGCGTGCCTTCATCAATCGCGCGCCAAAGTTCATCCATCTCTGCATTGGTGACCGCGATACAACCATCGGTCCAATTATACATCTGGGCTTCTTCAGGGGTTAAGCTAGAGTTAGGGTTTTCACCGTGGATCATGATCTGCCCGCCTGGACTAATGCCTAACGCATCGGCACGTAAACGGTCTTCATCATTAGGGTAGGAGATATGAATCGCGCGGTAGTAAGCACTATCAGACTTTTTGTAGTCTAATAAATAACGCCCTTCTGGCGTGCGCTGGTCGCCTTCGGTTAACTTATGCCCAACAGGATTGTCACCCATAGCAATGCGATATTTTTTTATCACCTTACCTTGGCGCAACAGCGACATACTCGCTTCTGACTTTGTCACGATAACTAGATCGGCTTTACCGTTGACCATAGCGCTCGCTATTGTGGCCGGTGAAAAGAGGCTACTTAAGATAAGCAATAATAAACTGAGTGATAAAACAATAACGCGCATGAAAAACCTTGAGTCAATAAGCTAAAACAGAGTCAAATATGGGGGTCATATTACCCTAAAAATCGGTGAGTGTTGACGCTAAAAGCTAAGATTATTTTTGAGCTATCTCTATATGCGTGTCACACTATTGATATCATTTATTTTAATGCGTTGATTAATCAATTTTACTCGATTAAATCTTCGCCATATGCGCAAGGATTTGCTGTAACAATGGCAACCGATAAAGAGTCAGAAAGTATACTAAAACTTAAATTACGCCGGGTTATTTTTGGTACCGATACGCCTGCTGGTCGTTATTTTGATATCAGTTTGATGGTCTGTATTGTGCTAAGCGTGATGTTAGTTTTCTTAGATACTGTCGCAGGTGTCCACGAAAAATACGGTGATATCATCGTCACTATTGAGTGGGGATTTACCGTTATTTTCACCATAGAGTATCTGTTAAGACTCTACTGCTCAGCTAAGCCGCTGAGTTATGCCAAGAGCTTTTATGGCGTTGTTGATTTGCTTTCCGTATTACCGACGTATTTAGCGTTGTTTTTCCCTGGTGCAAGTTTCACTATGGTCATTAGGATCTTGCGTCTATTTCGAATTTTCAGAGTATTAAAGTTATTACGTTATTTAAGCGAAGGAAATTTGCTGCTGCGCGCAATGATGCAGTCGAGCCGTAAGGTATTCATCTTCTTTTTCTCCGTAAGCCTTATCGTGGTTGTGTTGAGCGCAATTATGTATGTGGTTGAAGGGCCTTATAATGGCTTTAGCTCAATTCCTAAATCGATTTACTGGACCATTGTGACCATCACAACGGTAGGTTATGGTGACATCACGCCACAGACTCCTTTAGGCCAAGCAATTGCCGCATTTACCATGTTGCTGGGTTATTCCATTATTGCTATTCCTACGGGGATTTTAACCGCAGAGATCTCACAAGAGATTGGGCGCACGCGTGATTTAAGACGTTGCAGTAACTGTTTGAAGGTTGGGCATGAAACGGATGCTCTATACTGTGATCATTGTGGCAGCGAATTAGAGACCGACCTGTAAAAAATCATCAATGTTAAAGGATTAGCCAAAGGCTAAGAGGTGTTATGGCTGTAGCCAAGTTTGTACAGGGATCGATTTTACGCCACATCTTAGTGATGAGTTCAACCGCCGCTGTCGGTATATCGGCATTGTTTGTGGTCGATTTATTAGATCTTTTCTTTCTCAGTTTACTTGGTGAGTTAGAGCTAGCGGCGGCGGTTGGTTATGCAGGTACCATCTCCTTTTTTACCACCTCAATTGGCATTGGCTTATCGATAGCACTTGGCGCTGTAGTGTCGCGCTCAATTGGCGCCAAAGAAGTTGAAAAAGCTAAACGGCTAATGCTAAATAGTCTCGTTG
The DNA here is from genome assembly GCF_052977065.1 of Shewanella sp. 125m-1. NCBI lineage: Bacteria > Pseudomonadati > Pseudomonadota > Gammaproteobacteria > Alteromonadales > Shewanellaceae > Shewanella > Shewanella sp. 125m-1. The sequence goes on along the minus strand of NZ_JBRILT010000065.1, from coordinate 18,566 downwards.
TCACGCTGTTAGTAAGTATCTTTGTTGCCTTTTGGGTGTACATGTTTATTCCGGAGTTATTGAGCCTAGTGGGGGCAACTGGAGAAACAGCTAAGCTAGCCGAGAGCTTCTTGAATATTGTCGTACCATCGTTACCGTTTATCTGCCTTGCAATGGCGCTAGGTAGTGCGCTGCGCGCAGTGGGTGATGCTAAGTTATCTATGGTATCAACACTTATTGGTGGCGGGGTTAATGCGGTATTTGATCCGATCTTTATCTTTATGTTTGCCATGGGCATAGAAGGCGCGGCGGTAGCCTCTGTATTGGCACGTATTGCCGTGTTTGCGGTAGCGGCAAGAGGTGTGGTGGTTAAACACAACTTACTGGGCCGCTTTAATGTTGAACATTTTGTTGAAGACTTAAAACCCATTTTTGCTATTGCAGGTCCTGCAATGCTCACTAACGTGGCAACCCCTATCGCAAATGGAGTCGTAACGCGCGCCATTGCCGATTTTGGCGATGGCTATGTTGCTGGTTGGGCTGTGCTTGGGCGACTCATTCCGGTGTCATTTGGCATGATCTTCGCGTTATCAGGTGCTGTTGGCCCCATTGTTGGGCAAAACTTTGGCGCACTAGAATTTACACGGATGAAAGAGTCACTGACCCGAGCGATTCAGTTCTGTACCTTATACGTACTTGGGGTTTCACTGCTGCTTTTCTTGACTCGTCATCAAATTGTCAGCGCGTTTGATATGAAAGGTAATGCGGCAGAGCTTATCTTATTCTTCTGTTCCTATATTGCGGTGTTTTTTATCTTTTCTGGCATATTGTTTGTCGCCAACGCCTCATTTAATAACCTGGGCAAGGCTAAGTACTCAACCTTGTTTAATGTGGGTAAGGCCACGTTAGGCACGATTCCATTTGTGTATTTTGGTGCACAGTGGGGAGGCGTATACGGCGTGTTGGTTGGTCAGGCTATCGGCTCGATTATATTTGGTGTATTGGGTGTTATCGTCGCTTACAGATTGGTTGATAAGGTTCAAGCAATAACTGCCGTTAGTGGGCGCTATAGGGCTCAAAGTCAGATAGAGGAAGATAAAACTGAGTTTGATGAGGAGTTGAGCTTAAGTAGTCAAAATCCTATGTCTTCATCTTGTGCCAATATGGCCATGGTCAATGAAGAGCAAGATAATGAAGCCAGTAACAAAGTGGCTGAGCTTATTGGTGGACAAGAAGAGAAGGTTTCAACCAAATAAGCTCAATTAGTCTTGATAACTAAGACTCTTAGTAACAGATACTTTAAGCAACAAATACAAGCGATAACAGATACCAGTGATAACAAACACACTGGGTAAAAGTGACACCGTCGGTAAACGTTACATTTGGTAAAAGTTAGTTAGCAGGCGCCGCTTTTTCGTCGTTGCTTGCTATCGGTGCGTCGTTAGTGGCCGCATCAGTTTCAGTCGTCCCTTCTGCTGCAAGCGCTTCTTGCTGGGCAGCTTCTTCAGCAACAAGTTTAGCTTGCTGCTCAGCACGTTCAGCTTTAGACACATATTTTTTGATCGTAGGCGCAGTGTGCTTGTTAAGGCGAGCCTTAGCACGTTTTGCGGTCTTTTTGATCATCTTCTGTTTTCTGTTCATGAGTTCTCTACGATATGCCTATATGACAATTGTGGCACATTGTGCGCCAAGCTAGAAATCGGATGCGGATTTTACCCTAAACGGGGCGTGACTGCTACCGCAGTATTTCATTCAGCGTAATAGACTATTTTACCCTGCTTGATACAAAAACATGTATCCACGAGCCGCTTCGAATTAAAATAAAGACAAAGCATCAATTGTGATGCAGCAGAGAGTATCGATAGCATGATGAATCCACCGAATAAGATCACCTTCTTTAGCCGTTTTGAGGTCGATATTTTAGCGGGCAAAAAAACCATTACACTGCGTGATGAGTCAGAGTCTTTTTATCAGGCAGGCCAGCGCGTTAGCGTGTCAAATCTAGAAGATGGTCGCTGTTACGGTGAGCTGGATATCTTGTCGGTTGAAAAAGTGGCTTATGATGACTTAGATGACAGCCATGCTAGCCAAGAAAATATGAGTCTTGCAGAGCTTAAAACCTTAATTAGGCAGATATATCCAGGGATCACTTCAATGTATATGATCCGTTTTAGTCTGGTTTAATCCGTTTTATCTTTGCCAGTTTTATCCTTAACGTTTTAGTTCAATAAACATTGCCCGCAATCGGGTTAATTTTTCGTAGTGTGCTGTTATTCAAAACTCTGGTTTTTGAATAACGATAGTCCATGCAAAAGCTAACGGCAGCCAGTAGACTGCGTCATTCAAGTGAATAACGCAGTTTTGTATCGCCAGTGATTAACCAGCAAGATTCAAAAACAGAACAAACATGGTTTCCATGGAGGAGAGTGGTAATGTCTAGCTTAAACGGAAAGCCGTGGTATTTTTTCCCAGCAGTGGCGGTCGGTGTTGTGGTGCTCATCGTAGTGGTTAAGCTACGTAGTCATCCGCCACTTGAATTACAGGCCGAACCGAGCAAGCTGGTTGAGGTCATTGAGTTAAAGCAAGTCCCTGTTGTGGCACAGGTCGACGCCTTTGGGCGTGTTAGTCCTAAAATTCAGTGGCAGTTACTGCCTGAAGTGGGCGGGCGCGTGGTATATAAACATCCCGATCTCGCTGTGGGTAAAATCCTGCCAAAAGACACGCTCTTACTGTCTATCGATCCACTGGATTATCAAATTCGACTGTCTCAAGCCCAGGCAGACCGTAAAGCCCTTGAAGGCCAGCTTGCCGGTAAAGGCCTACAGCTTAAAAACCTACAACTATCGCTACAAATTGAAAACAATCGCTATGATCTAGTGCAATCAGATTTAAAGCGTAAAGAGACACTGCGTAAGCAAAACCTTATCTCACAATCTGAGCTTGATGGCGAAAGACAAAACCTATTGGCTCAACAGCAAAAATTACAAGAATTAGATAACAGTTTAAACCTCATGCCCAATGAGACCGATATTCTTAAGGCGCAATTACAGCAAGCGGTTGCTCGTGAAGAGGAGGCTCAGAGCCAACTGGCTAAAACCGAAATACGTCAGCCTTTTGAGGGCCGCGTGGCTGAGGTGAATATCGAAAATAATCAAGTGGTGTCGCCGCAGCAAGTGTTGGCGCGCATTAACGGTATCGAGGTCATGGAGGTTGAAGCCCAAGTGTCACTCGGCGATGTGATGACGCTGATGAAAACCATCAACAAGCCACAAGGGCAAGAGATGCAATTACCGCGCGCAGAAGCGTTAGGCCTAAGCGCAGAGATCAACTTAAAGGGAGCCACTTACTCCTTTAGCTGGCCGGCTAAAATCAGCCGTATTGGTGAAACAGTTGACCCCACATTAGCCACTGTCAGTGTGGTATTGCAGGTCGAGCAGCAGTACCGTGAGCTTAAAATTGATCAGTCGCCACCGCTGGTAAACGGCATGTTTGTCAGTGCACGAATTAAAGGCGGAGAACGTGATTACTGGATGGTGCCAGAACGCGCGCTGCACGGTGACAAACTCTATATCATGAACCAAGACAATCGCTTACAGCTTATTGATGTTCAGGTTCTTTTTCGTCAGCAAGGTCAAGCGGCGCTGCAAGGTGAGTTCGTCGAGGGCATGAAGTTAGTGTTAACCGACCTTATTCCGGCGGTGAACGGTATGGCGCTGCGCACTCAAACTGATGACGCTAATGTCGACAACGCGGATAAAGCGAACACTAAGCAGGCGGAAACTAACAAAGCGGAGATTAAGCCGTGATCGGTTTCTTTGTCCGTCATCGCACCGCCACGACCTTGTTGATGTTGGCGTTTATCATTCTAGGAATTAAGGCGCTGCCTCAGCTTAAGCGAGAGACCTTTCCTGAGTTTTCTAAAAACTTCATCAGTGCGCAAGTGATCCTACCCGGGGCATCCCCTCAAGACGTGGAAGAAAACCTCTGCCTTAGAATGGAAGATGCCGTCGATAGCCTTGGTAGTATTATTGAAACCAAATGTGACGCGCTAGAAGGCGTTGCTCGCATGACACTTAAGCTTGACGATAAAGCTGAGATTGGCCGCAGCCTTGTTGATGTACAAACTAAGATCTCGGCAATTAAAGACTTTCCGGCAGAAATTGAACCTCCAATTGTTGAACAGTTAGATTTTAACGAGCGGATTATCGATATTGCGGTGTCAGCGTCGACCAGCAAGCCAGAACTTAAAGCCTACGCCGAAGACTTAAAGCGTCGACTCAAGCTAGATACCAGTATTCGGCAAGTGGAGATCGCGGGCTTTTCATCGCACCAATTGTTGGTTGAGATCTCACTCGGCGCGATTAAACGTCTAGGCATGAGTGTGGCCGATGTAGCCAAACAGATTGAACAACAAAACGTGCAGCTACCTAGCGGCACGGTTGAGACGCCAAGTAAGAATATTCTTATTCGCTTCGATCAGCGTGAAGTGCAGCCCGAACGTCTTGCCAATATTGTGATCCGCTCAGACGCTCAGGGCGGAGTCGTACGGCTTGGTGATATTGCCACCATTACCGATAGATTCGAGCTTGATGAAGAGAGCATTCGCTTTGATGGTGAACAAGCCGCAATTTTGACTGTGTTTAAGAATAAGTCGCAAGATTCATTAAGACTAAAAGAGGAAGTCATCGGCTTTTTAGATGCTGAGAAACTGCGCACTCCCAATGGGATCACCATTAGCACTTCCAATGATTTAAGTTCATTGCTGTGGGATCGCCTTAATATGCTAATTGAAAATGGCTTGCAAGGTGTGGTGCTTGTGTTCCTGTGTATGTGGTTGTTTTTTAGCTTACGTTACTCATTTTGGGTGGCTATGGGCTTACCCGTCGCCTTTATGGGCAGCTTGTTTTTTATGGCGCAAGTTGGCTTAACGATTAACATTATGACGCTGGTGGCCTTTTTAATGGCAATCGGCATCATGATGGACGATGCCATTGTTATCGCCGAATCTATAGCGGCCCATATTGAGCGAGGTTTGAGTAAAACTGACGCCGTTATTCAAGGGGTAAAGCGCGTATTGCCTGGGGTGATATCATCCTTTTTAACCACGGTATTTATCTTCTCCAGCATCGCTTTTATGGAAGGCGATATGGGCAAAGTGCTCAGAGTGATCCCGCAAACCTTATTGCTTATCTTGACCGTGAGTTTAGTCGAAGCCTTTTTGATTTTGCCTAACCACCTGGCCCATGCCGCCAAAGGCAAAGAGCGTAAAACCAGTCGTTTCAAGCAAAAATTTAACCAACAGTTTGAGCATTTTAGAACCGTGCAATTAGTGGCGGCGGTAGAGTGGGTGATCAAATGGCGCTATCTGTTTATGGGCTCAGTGATAAGCTTATTGTTTATCTCTATTTCGCTGGCAGCTGGCGGCGCGGTTAAGTTTATCGGCTTTCCTGAGCTTGACGGCGATGTAGCCGAAGCGCGGATTATCTTGCCGCCGGGTGCAACGCTTGAGCAAACTGAGTTTGTAGTTAATCGAGTGGTCAGCGTTGCTAAACAGCTAGGTGATAAATACAGCGATAAAGAAGACGGACAACAACTTATCCAGCATATTACTGAGCGCTTTAACTTTAACGCCGATGCCGGTGAAAGTGGTGCCCATGTTGCCACGGTAAAAGTTGACTTGCTCAGCGCTGAAGTGCGCCAAACACTGATGAGCACCTTTATCAGAGAATGGCAGCAGGGCGTGGGCGAAATGGTCGATCCGATTGCCATCGTCTTTAAGCAGCCTAAGATGGGGCCTGCTGGGCGCGCGATTGAAATTCGTGTGCGCGGTGACAACTTAAACGAACTTAAATCAGCGGCGATTGAAGTGCAGCAATACTTGCAAGGCTTTAATGGTGTTTCAGGCGTGATGGACAGTATGAGGCCGGGTAAAGCCGAGATTTTAATGACTTTAAAACCGGGGGCAGAAGCCTTTGGCGTAAACGGCATGATGTTAGCGAGCCAGCTTCGTGGCGCCTATTTTCATCAAACAGCCGATACCATTCAAGTGGGGCCAGAGAGCATTCAAATCGATGTACAGCTAGATAAAATTGATGCCGCTAAGCTTGAAAATCTGGCGAACTTCCCAATCAATATCGGTAGCGCAGGCGAGCAAGTACCGTTGTCTGCGGTGGCCAACTTTGAGTGGCAACGAGGCTACGTTAAGATCTCTCGCCTCGATGGCATGCGATTTGTCACCATAACTGGCGAAGTGGATACTCACTTAGCTAACGCAAGCGAAATCAATAACGCCTTTAAAGATGAGCTATTACCTGAGCTTAAAAAGCGCTATCCCGGTATTCGTGTCAGCTATGAAGGTGAAGTTAAAGAGAGCGCGACCACCCAAAACTCAATGGCAAGTGGCTTTATTGTTGGCTTGCTAGCGGTATTTGCCATTTTAAGCCTGCAGTTTAAGAGCTACATTGAACCATTAGTGGTCATGGCCGTTATTCCGCTTGGGTTAATTGGCGTGTTATGGGGTCATCTGTTACTGGGTTACTCCATGAGCATGCCATCGATACTCGGCTTTGTGGCACTTGCCGGGGTGGTTGTTAATGACTCGATATTGCTGGTGCAATATATCCGCTTTCATGTAGAAGAGGGCCAATCGGTGCATCAAGCGGTAGTGAGTGCTAGCAAAGAGCGTTTCAGAGCCGTATTTATTACGTCTCTAACCACAGCTGCGGGCATGTTGCCACTGTTACTTGAAACCAGTATTCAAGCGCAGGTATTACAGCCGTTGGTGGTTTCTATGGTATTTGGTATTTTTGCATCTACCGCGCTAGTGCTATTTATGGTCCCGGCCTGTTACGCGATTCTAGACGATTTTGGCAAGGTCAGTTTTAGTCAGAAAGATGAGGAAATAAAGGCCTAATCAGCTTGTAATGATAGATGCTAAAAAGGCGCTACCCCTTGTGGTTAGCGCCTTTTTTAATGAAATATTGACAAAATAGAGAGTGTGATGCACATAGTAGAGAGCAACATGCAATCCACTAAAGGATGACTTTAAAGCGGATGTATAAACTTATCTTTTGTTTCTAAAAGCATGGATCCCATGGGTGATGATAAGCGCGATTGCCACCCAAAAACAGCCAATGACAGTGTCATAAAAGCGCCAGCTCATTAGATTTAAATCGCCATTGGGCATCAAGGCAAAATTGATCGCCACCATAACGGTGACCGTTATCGAGAGGCTAAACAGTAAATAGCTTTTCCTGAGACTGTACGGGATCCAAAAGGCAAATATGGCTATCACCAGCGCTAAGCCAAGCTGATCAATATAGCGAACAGAGAAGTAGGCAATGATGATCCCAAGTAAGGTGCCAACGATGCGATCCCATAAATGATGCCAAGAAAGCCTATCATTAATATGCATCACAAATAATATGGTCAAGCCGACCCAACCGGGTTGATTGACATGCAGCCAATCAGCACAGAGCGTCGCAGCCAGTATGGTTAACGGTAACGTTAGGCCATAAAAAGGGCCGTTAGTATCACCTTTAATGATTTGAAAAAATTCATTGCTAGGCGAGTGACCAACCTCGTCAATTTTATATAGCCAGCCTTGCAGTAAAATAAGCACTAAAGCAAAAACGGCGCCGTAAAAATAGGCGATACCTATGGCTAGTGACGCGGGGAATCCCAGCTGGGCCAGCAATAAGGCGGTAGCAATATATTTACCGAGCAACCCCCAATAGGCGTGTTCCGGTTTTGGCAGACCAGCGAGAAAGCCAAATAGCATTAATGCTGCAATGGCCATGTGTGGATGACCGATTAAAGTCAGCCCCAGTGCAGCAGCTAGGATCACCGCGAGCACCCCGATAACGATAGCGAGAATTTGCTTTAATGCCTGGCTGCGAGGGTCGAGTAGCAAAGCGAGTAAGGCTCCAAGGCTCATAAATGCGGCTTGAAGAAAATGCTGCGTGAGAGCGCCGTAAATGATAGGCAAACTCATACCTAAAGAAAAAAGAACACCTCTGGTACGCTCATATACAAACATAATGGATTCTGATATTTAGGTTGATTAACAAAAGTATAGAAGTTGTCGCAGAAAAGAATAGTCGTTTATATAAGACGGGCTGATCCCATATAAAAAAGGCGCTAAACCATCTGGTTTAGCGCCTTTTTTATAGAGAGCGGAATTCAGACTGTATTGATTACATTTTGCTAAGCATATTTAATGTGATGGCCACTGAGTTATCAGCAGTTACCTGCTTGGCTTCTTCATAAACTAAGTGCGCCGAACCATCGGCTTTGTCTGAAATGGTGCGAATGACAACCAACGGGATATCGAACATATCGGTAACTTGCGCTACTGCGGCGCCTTCCATTTCAACTGCGATAGCATTGAACTCTTTAAGTAACATGTTTACTACGCTTTTATCGGCAATAAACTGATCGCCAGTGGCAATAACGCCTTGGTGTACCCGCGTTTTACCCACAGACTCTTGCGCAGCGCTAAGGGCTAGTGCTTGCAGTTTTTTATCGGCGTAGAAGAAACGATCGTTATAGCCATCAAGCTGACCTTTTGGCGCGCCAAAAGCGGTTAAGTCAACATCGTGCTGCACCAGCGCGGTTGAAATCACCACATCGGCAACATTCAACTCAGGACCCGCAGCGCCAGCAATACCGGTGAAAATAATGCTGTTGACATTAAAGTGATTGATCAACACATAAGTGGTGATCGCCGCATTGACTTTACCAACACCAGAGCGAGCGACAACCACAGGTTTACCTTTGATAAGACCTGTGTAATAAGTGTTTTTGGCAATGGTATGGGTTTGGCGTTGCTCAATTTCCGGCAGTAGCTTTTCTATTTCAGCGTCCATCGCTCCCAAAATAGCGATAGGCTGGGCATGGTTTACTGTACCCGTTTTAGCATCAGTTTGAGCAAGGGCGTTAATCGAGAACAGTGAGTAGAGTAGAGCGAAAATAACAAGAGTGGTGCGCATCTTAGTGGCATTCCAATAGTAAAGATGGGCGCATCATAATGACATTAGCAGTGAGAGTAAACGTGCTTTTCAGCAATATATTACGAACGTGAAGTGGGTAAGTTTTGATTAGAACGGGAAGAGATTTAATGGACATTAATGTTGGCCTTCGAATGAAGACGGATGACATTTATTTTTTTGGTTTCTGTTACCAAGTCGCGCGCTTGAGCTGGTAATGATTAGATATCGTTGCCAGTCTATCCTAGGAAGTTCGGCCATAACACCTGATATGAGCCGGTTCACAAATGCAACGGTGACATAGATGTAATCGTTTGGCTCTGTCCGGTGGGCCTAAACCATTTTGTAGCTATCTCATTAATAGGCGGTTTAGTGCCCATCACTTAAAAGGTGAAACGAGTAGGCTGATGTTTTATTATTACAACTTTTTCATTGGTTTAGCTTATTTTTAAATCACCGTCGGGCTCCGTGATAGCCGTATTAAAGATTATCTAGCGGGCTCACCGTGCCTGCGTAATGTTGGCCAAGCACATGAGTGTAGATTTGAGTGGTATTGACTTCATTGTGGCCCAGTAGCTCCTGAATCGTTCTTATGTCTCGCCCAGCTTGAAGTAAATGGGTGGCAAAGCTATGTCTAAAGGTATGGCAAGTAACTCTTTTGATGATATGGGTTTTCCGCACCGCAGCGGCAAGTGCTTTTCGAATAACACTCTGATGTAAATGGTGTCTGCAGTGAGTCTTAGTGTACGGATTATCACTTGTGGTGGTTGATGGAAAAACAAACATCCAGCCAGCTTGCCTATATGCATTGGGGTACTTACGCTCTAGTGCATTGGGTAAAGATGGCCCCATACCACAGGTATTGTCCTTAATCTGAATAGCACGCGCAGCATCGATATAAGCAGGTAGTTTGATAGTACATTTTTGACTGAGAATGGTTTGTCTGTCTTTATGGCCTTTTCCATTTCTGACAGTGAGTGAGCAGCGTGCGAGATCGATATCTTGAATACGTAACCTTAAACATTCTGAAACCCGCAGTCCGCTGCCATACAGTAACTCGACAATAAGCTGGTCTCGCCCATTAAGCTGGCAAAGCACCTCAGAAACTTCTTCGGTAGATAGCACAATAGGTAACTGCCTTTGTTTGGTGGCATATCTAAACCCCAAGTCGCCTAGATCTTGTTTTAGGTGTTTATGATAAAGATACACAAGAGCATTGAGCGCCACTTTCCGTGTATTAATAGCAACATTACGTGAGTTAGCCAGAAAACTGAGGAATTGAGTCACTTCAGCTTGCCCCATTACTTCTGGGTGACGCTTTTGCTGAAAGTTAATGAAAGCTTTAATCCAGTACAAATATGCTTTTTCTGTTTTGATACTGTAACCGCGCATACGCATATGTTCACTAACTTGAGTTAAGAAAGGGCTTTTTTTAGCTGTCATGGGAAGTCACTCTTGAACTGTTTATTTATACAGTATTATCTACTTTGCTCGGTTTTTCAGGGAAATGTTGTGTGAATAATGCTCACTTACACTTGAGGAGGGAAGATTTGTGCTATAACATCAATGTCTTATGTAGGTGTTGATTTAAATAACAGGTTTGATAAACGCGCATGCGCGTTTTCTCTAAAAAGTTATTGTTCCATATTTTATTTTCATCAATAAATACAAATGATTAGTTGTGCGCGTTTTAGCTGGTCTAATGAGGTAAACGCGCATGCGCACTATACAAATGTTAGTAGCCAGAAAAGGTTTTGAGTAAATATGAATATTTGGAAAAGATTATTAACTATTTTTTTAGTTACTCTTTCATGTGTAGGTTGTGATCAAGCCACCAAACTATTGGCAGCAGAACACCTTCCTAAATTTCAAATGACAAGCTACCTTAATGATACCCTCAGGGTTGGATATACGGAAAATATTGGTGCTTTTCTGGGCTTGGGTAACAACTTGTCAGAACAAGCTAGATTCTGGTTTTTTGTAGTTCTAGTTGGTATGTTTTTGTCCGCTTTATTTGTATATTTAGTTTCAAATTCAAAACAGCACCTTACTTCTTTAATTGCTTTATCTTTGGTGTTTTCTGGTGGTATTAGTAATTTTTATGATCGTGTAGTTAATAACGGTGCTGTTATTGATTTTCTAAATATTGGTATTGGTTCCATCCGTACTGGGATTTTTAATGTAGCAGACATAGCAATAATGCTAGGTGTTTTTCTTCTTCTGTTTACTAAAAATGAGAATAAAGCCACAGCTACGGTGTAAAGGCTACTAACAAGCACTTCAAACGGAACAAAAACAGTTGGTTAGGTTCCGCTTCGCTACACATTTTAACCAACTATTTTTGTCCGCTTAAGTGGGCGTTAGTTGTCCGCACTAAATCGAATAATTTTATTTATCGTTTAGTGCAAATCGTATAGTTTTGCGTTTGGTTCAATTCTTTAGTTTGGCAATGGAAGTGCCGTTCAGTTTACGCTTCCTTTTTGCCCAACCCAGTTTTCGCCTTTCGTAGTTTATGCATTTAAATAGCTTTAGTTTTTAAGGCTCAAAGTTCATGGTTTGGTGTGTCGTGCGGAAGTGCTTATTGGTTCTTCCTCCCATCCATCAAACATGATAACTTATTGTAAATCTGGTGTTTTTAACAACCAGCAACTAACAAGGCAATCAAACGGACAAATTACAGTTGGCTGTCGTTCGTGCCTCACTGATTTTAGCCAACTGAAATTAGCCGCTTATTGGGGCGTTATATGCTAATAAAAATAAGCTTTAGATAAAGTGCTTTCTAGTACGTAGTTTTTCGCTAAAACTAGTTAGCATCAGCATTAATAAGCATTGCCTCTTTTACCTTTTTCAAAGGTGGCAACGCTATTAATTTTGTTTAACCTTTCGTGTGTAGCGTAAAAGTTCACAGTCAGGTTTTATTATTACAGGTGACTTAAGTTCGTGCAGTGTTTGGCTACAACCACCGTTGCATATAACAAGTTGCTCAACAGGACAAATAACAGTTGGCTGCTGCTCGTACCTCGCGCATTATAGCCAACCATTATTTGCCCATTAGCAAAGCGTTATATTTTAAAGGAGTATGCATTGAGTTCTCACACAACTGTGATTGTTGACTGGCGAGGTCCATTTTCATATCAAGAAATAGAAGAAAACTCTGATTGGGGTAATGGCCTATATCTTGCCACTGGTAAGTTAAAATATGAAAGAGAAGCAACAATTCAATATTGTGGTATCACCGAAGGTAGTTTTCATGGAAGATTTAAAAACCATCATAAAGTTCATGAGATAAATCGCGAACAAGAATTTTGGATCGGTGAGATTAATTACCCCAATGATGCGTCAAGACATTTCCTTGAAATGGCTGAATCTATAATCATATATTTTTGGCAACCAGAGCTTAATGAAAAAAAGAAAATATCAATACCAAAGCCGATCACTTTAATAAGTAAATGGTTTAAGAAAGATTCGACTCCACGTTACAGACAACACTCTATGTGTAAAGAGTTAGACGATGTATTATCGTTTGATGGTGAATCTTGGCGTACTGGTAACCTCCAAGTGTGGGAAGAATAAAATATAACAAGGCGTTTAAACGGAACTAAAACAGTGGGTTACGTTTCGCTTCGCTACACATTTTAACCCACTATTTTAGTCCGCTTAACGCGGCGTTAGGCTTCACAGCAATCATCATCGATACATTGTTAACATAGGATGTTTATGGACACTAAAAGTAAAAGAAAATTGGAAGATGCATTTACGTCAATGTTGCGTTCTGACTACATTCCTCTGAAGGATACAGGTAAGTTAAAAAAATTATCTGAGTACTATGTCGATTATTTAGGCTTCCTTAGAGAAGTCGTAGGAGAGACTGATAATTTAATCGTAGGAAGAAGAGGAACAGGCAAGACTACCTTGCTATATAGAGGCCTAATAGAATGCATTAACTCTTGGGGAAGTGAAGAGTTAATTGCAAAACCCAAAACATTAGGAATTTATTTAGATTTAAGTAAATGCCAATCCCTAGAAGATACAGCGACAAAAGATTTCACTGAATTTGAACATATATTTGCTAGCGAGCTTCATGAGTCAATTAAAACTGAATTGGAAAGAACTTGGCCTGAGCTATCAAAGAAACAAGGCTTATTAAATAAAATTTTCACCCCTAAAGAAATTGAAGCTCAGAACGATACAAATAACGCATTAAATGAACTCGCTGATGTACTTCTTTCTGGTGTTCTTAGAAAAAATGATAAAAGTGGTGAAATAAAAACGACAAACACCTCTGAAACCGCTTTGGCTTATTCTCAAAAACTTGCTCTCAAAGCAAAAGCTAACCCTGAAGCTTCAGCCGAAACTAACAGAACTAATTCTGCTAAAGATACAAACTCTAGTGAAGGCAGTTCAACCCTCAACTTTAGACTGAATATTAGTGATATCTTGAGGTCTCTAGGGAACATTAGAGACGCTGCAGGTCTTAATCATATTGTTATTTTTATTGATGAATTTTCATCACTTAATTCAGATTTACAGCGTAGATTTTCTACGCTGTTAAGAAAAATACTAGGCAATCACTCAGGTGTATTCATTAAGTTATGTGCAATTACCGATAATTATTCACTTGGTAGCTCAATTATTCTTCAAAGGGATCTGTTCGAATTAAACCTCGATTTAGATGCTTATGTAGAGAGGAATGGTTCATTGGGGGCTGCAATGAAAGGATTAGATGCTTTAACAGACAGCTTGATTAAAGAAAGAGTCGGGGCTTATATACCAAGCCTTAATTCTGAAGTCATATTTCAGGATTATTCTTACAGCGTCCAAGAAATAAGTAAAGCGGCTATGGGGGTTCCAAGAACTGTTGGAATAATTCTAAAACAAGCTTTATCACGTAACCTTAATGGAGAAATATTACAAATTAGAAAAACAGATATTGATTACGGAATTAAATATGCATCTAAGGCGTATTTGAATCAATTTATTGGTTCTTGTGGGATTGCAATACCTGCGTATTATCAGGATATTTGGAATAGTCTATTGGAGCGAGCAATCTTAGAGAGAGCTAAAATAGAAGCAAGTAGTAGTCATTTCATGGTTCTTCCTAAAAATGAAATGAAACTAAAGTATTTTAATATGTTCTTTATTTCACACTTGCTAACTCAGGGGCGAACAACTAAAAAAGAAAAGGCTTCAAGGAGTCTGTATTGTTTTGATTATGGAGTTTGTTCTGAAAACAACATGAAATGGGGCACAGACAAAGACCTTATTCGCCAACAGCGCTTTGTTTATGATGATGTGTTTGTTCCATATGATGAGCACTTTGAAAAAATAAAAGAGAAAAAATGGAAATGTAATGATTGCTCTACGGTATATAAAGACAAGGATTTAGATATTGCGGGTGTTCGCTTAGAGTTCTGCCCAAAAGACAGAAGTGACCTAACAGAGATTAATAGTGAGATAGCTGCGTTCACAGAAGAAGAAATGAAAATTGTGGGTGCAATACGATCGTCTAAGGAAGAAGATGATTTAATTGCTAGAAATGTGGCTGATGATGTTGGTTGTTATATCCAAAAGGTAGCTAAGTTTGGTGAAAAACTGGAACGAGATCAGTTGATTCAAAGAAAAAAGAAAGGCAATTATATTTACTTCGGTCAAGACGAAGCCTAACAAGTTGCTTAAACGGAAAAATAACAGTTGGCCATCGCTTCGCGATTATAGCCAACCATTATTTTCCGCTTAGCAAGGCGTTAGATGTTCTCAAGGAGGAGTCACCATGCGATTCGAGAAGTTAATTAAAAAAACTACAGCTTTGTTTCTGATATTAATAAGTAACGGAAGCTATGCAGATACAATAATTGAAGTTAAGGCTCAGCCAAATAAAGGTTTTTCTTTTCCGTTCTTATTAAAAATCCCTTCGAATATCGACACAAATTACTTGGTTGTTGAAACTAACAATACAGGCGCTGTTTCTGATGATTTCGATGTACATTATCAAAGCGCTAAAAAGGCTATCGTGGGAAATGCTGTAGGTCCATGGGTTGCAAAAAAGTTAAACTCTCCAATAATGATCCCTGTATTTCCTCGTTCAAAAACTGATTGGGAAATATATACTCACGCATTAGATAGAGATACGTTGTTAGTAGAATCTGGGGACTTAAAAAGGCTAGACCTACAATTACTAGCAATGATTACTGAAGCTAAAAGAGAACTCAGTAATCACTCTGTGAAAGTGCATGGTAAAGTTATTTTAACTGGATTTTCTGCTTCAGGAAGTTTAGCTAACCGTTTTTCAATGTTACACCCTGAAAGTCTTCAGTTAGTCGTTGCTGGCGGATTAAATGGAATTTTGATGTTACCTGCCGATAAAGTCTCTGATGAGAAGTTAAATTACCCTTTAGGCGTTAATGACTTTAAAAATATTACAGGTAGAGATTTTAGTAAAACTAAATGGGCATCTTTACCGCAATTTTTGTTTATGGGCGAAAATGATACCAATGATGCTGTGAAATATGATGATGCATACTCCGATGCAGAAAGAAAAACTATTCACTCAGTGTTAGGTCAAAATATGCAACCTGAACGTTGGACTAAATGCCAAGATATTTACCAAGCAAACGATGTAAATGTTGTTTTTCATACATATGAAGACATTGGGCATGGTACTAACTTAAAAATTCATAATGATATTCTTAGTTTTGTAAAAGAGAATATCTAACAAGTCATTTCAGCAGGACAAATTACAGTTGGCTTTTTGTTGGTGGCTCACTTATTTTAGCCAACAATTATTTGCCTCTTAATGAGGCGTTACCGAATATCCGCGTACCATACATTCTGTCCAAAAATGAGTTTGTAACATCTGAGACACTTTGTGAACACCAAGGGACTTTGTCGTATCTTAACTACCAACCGATTTTGTCGGTTTGCTTTCACGAAGAACACGGAGGTAAAGCTTAAGCTGTTAAAAGGCTTGCGTTGTTGTCTTTCTTTGTTGTCTGCGGGTCCTTGGTGGTGAGCGGCTTTAATCCTAATGTGATTTTAGCGCTATTAGCCTTTAATAAAGCAGCTGAAACAGCTACTTTTGTCGCTATGAATAGATTATTCTCTGTCGGTAACCTTTTGAATTGGATCGAGTCAAATGCTTTGGACAATAGCCGAGAAGTTAACAAAGAGCGGTGTGCAAACGGGGGCATTACTGCCGTTAACGGATGCTGATACATTAATTGAACTCGATGGAATCAACTATGTAGGCAACATAGTCACAGAGAACATGGCGAAAAAGCATCAGCCGCAGGTGTCGCTACATGATCCTTTTCTTGCTCCTTATGATCCCGCACTTTATATTGGTGAGATTGGTTCAGAGCATGTCTGTTTACTGAACAAATTTCCGATTATCACTCCACATATATTGATCTGTTCTAAAGAATGTTTTTTGCAAACATCGGCTTTGAGACTAGTCGACTTTAAGGCGTGGATTCAGGGCTTTTCTTCAGCGGATACGCTGGGTTTTTTTAATGCCGGGCATGATGCTGGGGCTAGCCAAATGCACCGTCATATGCAAATAGTGAAGACGCCAATCACATTAGAAGCCTTAATACTCTCAGGCAAATTGCCCTTTAAGCATTATCTATTTCAATTTGAACATTTAGATGCTCAATTGTTGATAGAGCATTATAACGCCGCGATGCTTAAGTTTGGCCGCTATAAAGCGACCTTGACTGACGGCGCCGCCGATTGCTTACCTTATAATATTTTATTGACTCAGGGCTGGATGCTAATCGTGCCACGATCTACCAATGTGGTGGGTACTGTGTCTGGTCACGGTCTGTGTTATAGCGGTCGATTTCTCGTTAACTCAGAACAGCAGCTTTGTTGGTTAACTGAGTATGGTTTTTTGCAGTTCCTTACGGAATGTGGTTACCCAATTGAGCAGTAGAGAGATCTTGATTAGATTTAGGTTAAAACATGGTCGTTTTTTAGCTTGTTGTGATTAAATCAGACTGTGGTTAAATTAATCAGTAATTAAATTAGCCCATGGATTTAAAGGGCTTTTGATTTAACGAGCTTTTGATTTAAAGAACTTTTGATTTAAAAAACTTTGGATTCAACGAGCTTTAGATTTAAATAGCAGGGAATGGACTGTTTTAAATAAGCAGTCCATCCACATAATCAATAAGCACATTAAGAATCAAACTTAGCGATATCGGCTTCATCGGCGCCATCATTACACTCACCACGGATCATTCCACGGTCGTACTGAATACTGCGGCTCAGTTCGATATATCCCTCTTTGCAGTAGCCGGTCATTTCAATGGTTTGTTGTAAACCATGCTCAATCTTCTCTGTCCACATCGTTAAATCTGGCCCTTGATATCGTTTGTTAGCACGAGAACGCTTCTTTTGGTTTGAGCGCACCTCGTGTGGTAAAGCTTGGCTTTGTGGTGTTTCCATGGTGAGAATGGCGCGGTAAGTAAATAGCTTTAAACCATTACCTTTAATATCGGTTCTAAAAGAGTCACTGACTTGGCCTGCAAATTTTTCGGGCTCGATATCAGGCTGGCTGCTACACGCGCTGAGCAAGCTACTGAGTACGACGACAAAAGACAATGTTGTTAAGCGCATAAGATTTTTTGTTCTAATTATAGGTTTATACGGGCCAGCATAACGTATATTGAAGTAAGTTAGCAGCGAGATTACAGGATTTTACAGTTCATGGACGCAGGTTTAATCGATTTCTGGCATAGACGGCTGAGCGACATTAACTGGACCTTTTCCAGTGGGGATATCGCCACATTGCTGATCTTAGCCTTATGGGTTTGGGTGATTTACCCAAGCGATGAGCTGGTTCAGTTATTGAGGACTCCCGCTAAGCAAACCCATGTTTTGATGGCAAGCATAGCGCTAACCGGTTTGTGGCTGATGAACGCCAGTGTCACGCCGGGGATCCATGTTCACTTTCTAGGCTTAGTGGTGTTAATGCTGATGTTTGGTTGGCGCTTGGCCAGCTTAATAGCGTTATTGCCAACACTATTTTTTGCTCTATTTGTCTTTAAACAGCCCGCAGTATTCGCTATCTATGGGCTGCTTGGGGTGTGTTTGCCTCTCTTTTGCTGTTTCTTGGTGTACAGCCTGGTATTTAAGTACTTACCCCATCATCTGTTTATCTATATTTTTTGCGGCGCGTTTATCAACGGCTTTTTATCTATTTTGTTTCATATTTTTGCTTGGGCGACGTGGTTATCGTTCACCACTAAATACGACTGGGCGTATTTGAGTCATCACTATTTAGTGCTTATTGGGCTGTTAGGTTTTCCTGAAGCCTTGCTCAATGGCATGGCAATTACCTTGCTGGTGGTATACCGGCCCGAATGGCTTTATGACTATTCAGACAGAACTTATCTGTGGAAGAAATAGTTTTTTGTAGAAGGGCGCTTCGCTTTGAGAGCGGACTACGTCCGGCTAGTGGAGAGGTTAGAGCGCTAGGCTTCTAGATAAGGCTGTTAGGTAAGGTTTCTAGTTAAGGCTGTTAGGTAAGGCTTATGTAGGTTGGGCATTAGCCCATCGGTGTTGTATTTGAATGTAAGATAATTGACGGCATAAATGCCG